>JBBSGN010000061.1:0-9253 GCA_038254085.1 Chloroflexia bacterium
ACGGAAAGACCCGAAAAGAGGTTGGCGAACAGATGAAGGTAGAGCTTCGCAACCAGCAACAGGGTACTCTCGTTGTCTCAAAGGCTCAGACAATGGAGCAGTTCCTTACGCATTGGCTACAAGAAGTTGTTCGCCCCAAAATACGCGCCTCTACCTACGCCACATATGAATCTCATGTACGCAAACATCTGATACCCTCACTTGGACGCATCAAGCTAGAAGAACTCAGGCCACAGCACGTTCAGAGTTTCATCAATTACAAACTGGCATCCAGGCTGTCAGCGCACACCGTTTCCGATATTCACGGCCTGCTGCGCCACGCACTCGGTCAGGCGGTCAAGTGGAACCTGGCGACCCGAAACGTAGCCGCGCTGGTTGATAAGCCGCGTTTCGAGCGCCCACAAATGCGCTACCTGACACCGGACCAGGCAAGGGCGTTACTTGCGGCGGTCAAAGGTGACAGGCTTGAAGCGTTCTATTCGGTTGCCGTGCCTCTTGGCTTGCGTCGTGGAGAGGCGCTAGGGTTGCGCTGGGAAGACGTAGATTTCGACAAGGGGCTGCTTCACGTTAGACGCGCTTTACAACGACTAGAGGGCAAACTGCAATTTGTAGAGTTGAAGACTCGTACAAGCCGTCGGTCAATCAATCTACCACAGGTCTGTATTACAGCACTACGCGCGCATCGCCACCGACAACTAGAGGAAATAGAAGCGAGGTGGGCGGATGGGGAGAAGTGGCAGGACAAGGACCTAGTATTCTCTACAACTATCGGGACACCTTACGAGCCTAACAACCTCAAAAGACATCTCAAAAGAATGTTAGACCGTGCCGGGTTGCCTTACGTGCGAGTACACGACCTACGGCACACCGCCGCCTCGCTCATGCTGGCACAAGGCATACAGCCAAAGCTAATAAGCGAGATTCTAGGTCACAGTCGCGTCGGAGTTACCCTCGACATCTACAGCCACCTGTACGAGCCAGCCCGTCAAGAAGCTGCTGAGAAAATGGACCGACTGCTTGGTGGATTATGAGAGGTCAGGCAAGTTTGGCTACATGTTTGGCTACATTTTGCCTTTGGAGGCCATCAAAAAGGCTCGAAAATCAGCACATCCGAGCCCTTTTCGTGCGTAAAATGGGAGTGGACCTGAGCGGACTCGAACCGCTGACTTCTACAATGCGAATGTAGCGCTCTCCCAACTGAGCTACAGGCCCATGCTGCCCGGCCACATATGAACCCTCTATCGACAGTATACCATTTTACTCGTAAAAATACCAAACTGGAACCGTCGGACGCAGTTTTGGTCTGGCATTTATCTTTCGACGGGCACGCCTTTCAGCAAGCTCTGGCCGTCTGCACCCAATACTTCCAATAACTCTATCTGCCCCACCGGCCCTGATGCGGGTATAACCGCCGGGCGGTCGGGGGTGGCGTTGAAGGGCAGACGGACCGTCTCGCCGCTGTGCTTATGCGCGACCAACGTTGCGCCCTCGATGCGGCGAGTGGGGAGGATATGCACCGCGCTACCGTCCACCGACACGGTGCCCCAGCCGTTCGCCAGGCTCACGCCGCCCAGACCGGCTACCGGCTGCCAGCGCTCGGTCCAACCGAGGACCCCGCCGAGCGGGAAGAGGGCGTTGTCCCAGAAGGTGGGGGTTACACCGCCCCACAGTTCGACGTAGGACGAATCGTCGTCGGTGTACACATGGGTATCGAAGCCCGGCCCAAAGCCGAATATCTTGAGGCCGGGCGTTTTGACCCCATCGAAGCTCTTGACCATGCCTTCGTCGGCGTCGGGATTGTAGACAGCCGCGAAATTGCCTCGCCCCGCACCGGGCAGAGCAAACCCACCCAGCCAGCCCTTCCAGGTTGACATGTCTGACAGGTCTCGGTCCCCCTGCTGCGGCCAACTTATCGCGCCGTGTGCGGCGGGCAGGCCGGGGTCGCTGGTGCTGTGGACTACCATCTCGGCGCTTGGGATGACGAAACGGGTACGCGGCGAGACCCGGTTGGTGCCGCCGGGGGCCAGCATGGCGTTGGTCCATAACTGGCCGCGCTGTTGCTGCCCGGTACGGTTCTCCATGCTCGCGGATACCGTATAGGCCCCATCCTCCGGGCTGAGGGTGACTTTGGCGGTCACTTTCATGCCGGTCAGGCGGTCGGTGGCGCTCACGGTGATGGTCGCCCCCCCGTCGGTGTTGCGCTGCACGGCGGCGTCCCAGGGTAGGTACTCCATCAGGCCGTGCTCGTCGGTGGGCGCGGCCCATTCGGTGCCCCCCACCCCAAGCCACCAGCTTCGCGCCCCGAACACCGACGGCTTGATTACCGGGTTGCGATAAAGCTCGTCGTGCCCGGTCGGCTTATATACAGCCTCGTATAGCCGCCCGCCCAGCTGGGGCAGCACGCTCAACTTCAGGTAGCGGTTCTCCATGGCGATAAGGCGATAGCTGCGCGGGGCAGCCGGGCCGACCTTCGACATATCGAGCCGGGGGTAGGGGGCTATAGCGTCCCCTTCGGGCGAGTAGAAGCCTTGCTCGTAGCTGTACACGGGCAGCGTGATGGCGGTCTCGCGGATCTGCACCCGTTGGGTCAGCAGGTCGCGCCCAAGCAGGCCAAGTTGCACCTCAAATGGGGTGCCGGCGCTCTCAGGGTGCAGTTCGAAGCGGTTACGCTGGAAGTACTGCGCCGTCAGATCGCCCTCGACAAAAGGCTCTGAGATCGGGTAGCCGAAGAGGGCCAGCCCGCCGTTGCGCTGCCAGTAGCCCAGGAACGCGCCCGATAGCGTGTGCCCCGTCTCAGGGAAGTAGAGCCTGTTCGGTGTGGTGGACGCCTGTTCAGGTGGGGCGGGGGTGAAGCGGCGTCCGGCAGTGAGAATATTGCCCAGCAAGCCAAGCTGCACATCGTAGGCCGTGCCCACATTCTCCGGGTGGTACTCGATGCGCGCCCTCTCCAGATACTGGACTTTGAAACCGCCCTCGGTTTCGGCGTCGGTGAGGGGGTAGCCCAGGATAGGCACCCCGCCCTTCTCGTCGTAGAACCGCAGGAACTCAGGCGCGAGGGTCTTGCCGGTCTGCTGATAATAGCGCCCGGCAGTCTGCGCCAGCGTCCCTGGCAGCGACGGCATACCGGCTGTCACCGACGCCAGGAGCAGCACGAGGCCCAGGTAGACAGGGCGTATTTTTTTGTGAGGATAAGATCTTTCGTACATATTCACAGTAGTCAAGCAATAGAAAGGGCGGACCATTGTCCGCCCTTAGCATACCATAACAGTATGTACTTTCGGTTCGGTTGCAAGCAGCGATGTTCACTATTTATAACGGATTCGGGCCGATCAGGTTGCGCTGGACTAGGGGTCAGGGGTCGGGCATCAGTAATAGCTATGTCACTGACGCCCGACCCTCCGACCCCTAGTCGTCACAGCGTATGCACCTCGTGGCGCTGATATATTTGGGATTCTGCATAGCAAGAGATTTGCTAGTATAATATAGCAACCTCAACTATCTATTGTGCGTTAATATACGTTGGAAGTGGTAGAAGAATGCTTCTCCGTCAATGGAGTTAGCAAGTGTGCTTTATTCGTGAAGATAGCCGAGGTGAGGCAAGTGTTCGGAAATCGTCCGATGGTTGACAGCCGATTTCTGGATGCTTATGTTCTGAGGCAGAGGACGCTGGTTTTAACGGGGACCAGCAGGTTGTCACCTGGGTACGAAAGGGAAGGTTGACATGTTCGGCAATCGCAATGGGCAGCACGAAAGTTATCATAGGAATTATCACAAGGCCACGATCTTAGCAGCAGTCCTCTTGCTGTCTATCCTCTCTATAGGCGCTGTGGCAGGGTTCAGCGCCAGGGAAGCGCAGGCGCAGGCGCCCCGACAGTTCGCCCTGGACAGTCCGGTAGCCACCATCACCGGGGTCAATCTGCGCGAGCAGCCTGCGGCGGACGGCGCAAGCCTGACCTCCATGCCCGTCAACGCCCGCGCTATCGTCATAGGCGGGCCATTCAACGACGGGTGGTACTGGCTCGATTACAACGACCTCAGAGGGTATACCAACGGCAAGTACCTGGTACAGGTAGATGAGAATTACACCCCTATACCACTTGAGACGCCGACGCCTTTGCCGACCGATACGCCCGTGCCCGTCTTCACGGATACCCCGGCGACCACCACAACGGTTGTCAATACACCCGCTAGTGTCGGCACGCCCATAGCGACCCAACCTGGGGCCTCTACGCCCGCCGCCACCGCCACGCCCGATTACACCGCGCCCACCACTCCGGGCGACTACACGGGCCTATGGCTAGGTGAGTTGACCTACGGCGGCAACGTGAGAAGCGGGCCGGGCCTCGATCAGAAGATTATCAAGGGCTGGTGGGCCGGCAGGCGCGTGCTGCTCTATCAGGCGGTCACTGACAGCAAGGGCGGCGTGTGGTATCGCGTGTCCGAGCCGCCCGAAGCGCCCATGTACGTCCACTCCAGCCTCATACGCAGGGTCGAGCCTGTGCAATTCGAGCCTGCCCGCTACAAGGGACGCTGGGTTAGCGTGAACCTTGCCCAGCAGATAGTGACCGCTTACCAGGGCGGCACGCCCGTAATGGTGACGCTCGCCTCGACAGGCAAGGCCAAACACGAGACCACGCCGGGCGTGTGGAAGATATACTGGCGGCTGCCTAAGCAGGAGATGAAGAACGGCAATTTGGCCTCGCCCGACTACTACGACCTCAAAGACGTGCCCTGGGTGCAGTACTTCCACATATCGGGCGAGGCGCTGCACGGCACATACTGGCACGACGATTTCGGCCACCCGCACAGCCACGGTTGCGTCAATCTCAGCACGCCCATAGCCGGTTGGTTCTACGGATGGGCAAATGTTGGCACGATAGTCTACGTTCACTAGAGGTAGACGCTATAAACCGGGAGGAGGGGACCCGGCCCCTCCTCTTTTTGTTTGCCCGGAATGGAAGCTGCGAGGTCCAAAAGGAATAGAGGAAATCGTGGCACTATTTGTAATATATTTCAGCCTACCATGCAAACGCTATCGAGCGCCACCCATACGCACCAGGAGCGCGCGAGCCTGGCTATCGAACTGAAGTCGGTGTGGAAGCGATTCCGCACACCCGACGGCAAGGCGTATACAGCCCTGCGGGACTTGAGCATGGCTGTATGGCCCGGCGAGTTCTGCGCGGTGGTGGGGCCTACCGGCTGCGGCAAGTCCACAACGCTGGCGCTGATCTCAGGGTTGGAGCAGCCCACTTCCGGCGAAGTGCGGGTCATGGGCGAGCCTGTTCGCGGCATCGGCAAGCAAATTGGCTATATGTTCCAGACGGACGCAGTATTCCCCTGGAAGAGCGTACTCAACAACGTAGCCGCCGGGCCGCTCTTCCGTGGTGCGCCGAAAGCGCAGGCGTTGGAGCGCGCTCGTGACTGGATCGTTCGCGTCGGCCTTTCGGGGTTCGAAGCATATTACCCCCACCAGTTGTCGGGCGGAATGCGAAAACGTGTGGCGCTGGCACAGACACTCATCAACGAACCCAAAATCCTGCTGATGGACGAGCCGTTTAGCGCCCTCGATGTGCAGACCCGAACGCTCATGGAGGACGAACTGCTCCAACTCTGGTCGGCTACGTCGGCTTCGGTTGTATTCGTGACCCATGATCTCGAAGAGGCAATCTCTCTAGCGGATCGCGTTTTTGTGCTTACTTCCGGGCCGGGAACCATCAAAGGCATCTACACAATCGACCTGCCGCGCCCACGAAACGTGGCTGAGATACGCTTCGAACCGCGCTTTGTGCAACTTTATCAGGAGATCTGGGGGGCGCTTCGTGACGAGGTAATGGTGAGCTATGAACGCGATAAACAACGCGCAGCCGGCTAAAGGCGCTGTCCTCAGGGCGGAAGAGCCGGAGTGGACAAGCGACAACAGCGCACTACGCCGGTATCGTCTTGTTGTCAATCTGCTGCGATTGTTGGTGGCGGTCGTGGTTGTTGGCGGTTGGGAGTTGGCGGCACGCATCGGCTGGATCGACTCCTTCTTCTTCGGCCAGCCTTCGGGCGTTGCCAGGCAGATCTGGATCTGGATCACGCAAGGCACCGCAGAAGGCCCTCTTTGGGAGCAGGTCGCCGTTACGATGGAAGAGACGGTTATTGGCTTTATCATTGGGGTTGTGCTGGGCGTCGTCTCTGGCGTGGTGCTGGGGCGCAACCGGCTCCTGTCCGACATCTTCGGTCCATATATTAAAGCGGGCAACTCAATACCACGCGTGGTGCTTGGCTCGATTTTCGCTATCGCACTGGGCCTGGGTATGGAGTCCAAGATCGCGCTGGCGGTTGTGCTTGTCTTCTTTATCGTCTTTTTTAACGCCTTCCAGGGGGTGCGCGCGGTCGAGCGCAATCTAGTGGCCAACGCACAGATCCTGGGAGCCAGCCCGCGGCAACTCTCGATGCATGTTATCATCCCCTCTGCCCTATCCTGGATCATCGCGAGTCTGCACACGAGCTTTAGTTTTGCGCTGGTAGGCGCCGTTGTTGGGGAGTTTCTGGGTTCGACGAAAGGCCTTGGCTCGCTTATCGTTACTGCTCAAAACACCTTCAACCCTAACGGCGTCCTTGCGGCGATGGTTATTCTGGCCGCTGTCTCCCTGACGGCAGAAGCCCTGATTACGGCCCTTGAGAATCGCCTGATTCGCTGGAGGCCAAGTTCGCTTATCGAAGTTTCAATTTGAGAAGGAAGATCAACAACTATGCAGCGTAAGAACCGATATCTCGGCCTACTGGCCGTTGCCCTCATAACGATCCTGGCCCTCAGCGGCTGCGGAACGTCTACCAATGCTGGCAGCACCCCTGCTGCTCAGAAAGACCACGTTAAGATCATGGTCGGGGGTATTAGCAAGCAGATTTATCTGCCCAACATGCTCACGAAGCAACTCGGCTTCTTCGATGAGCAGAATCTGGACGTCGAGTTGATTGACGAAGCCTCGGGACAGTCGTCCGAGGAGCAGGTCCTGATCGGGGGTGTAGACGCCGGCTCCGGGTCCTACAACCACACGCTCGAACTCCAGGCAAAGGGCAAATTTATCGTGGATGTGGTCCAGCTATTGATCTCGCCCGGCGAGGCCGAGATGGTCTCGTCTAAAGAGGCAGACACGATCAAGTCGGTGACCGATCTCAAAGGCAAAAACCTGGGCGTTACGGAGCTTGGCTCGGGCACGCAAACCATCACCCAGTATCTGCTCACCAAGAACGGCATTCCCGCCAATCAAGCCAACTATGTGCCTGTCGGTGCGGGTGACACCTTCATCGAGGGATCAAACAGGGCAAGATTGACGCGGGCATGACCACCGAGCCGACCATCTCGCGGCTGCTAAAGACCGGGGATGCCAAGGTTCTGATAGATCTGCGCACGCCCGATGCGACCCGCGCCGCCCTCGGCAGCGACTACCCTTTCATTTGCGTGTTTATGAAGACTGACTATGTGAACAGCCACAAAGACGTTGTTCAACGTGTAGTGAACGCTTACGTGAAAACTCTAAAGTGGATTCATACCCACACGCCGCAAGAAGTTGCCGACAAGATGCCTGCGGACTATTACGCCGGCGATAAGACCCTCTACGTAACCGCGCTGACGAATCAGTTCGCCATGTACAGCCCGGACGGGAAGATGCCTTCCAGCGGCCCGCCGTTCACCCTGAAATTCGAGCAGCAGATCAACCCCGACGTGAAAGCCGCCACGATTGATCTAAGCAAGACCTACGACGGCGAGTTCGTCGACAACGCCAACAAGTAGACGACCTACCGGCAAACATAAGACCCCAGGTCATTTCCATCGCGGGAACGGCCTGGGGTCTTTTTCGCGTCGCTTCCCCTTTTGCTCCAGGCGGGCACTGCCCGACCGCATTTAAGGCGAAACGAGCGGCATGGTCGGAGTCGCGGTCAGAGTGGGAGTAACCACAGGCGTCGGGGTGAATGGGACTGCAGTGGGCGTAATTGTCGGTACAGGGGTCCTGGTCGGCGTGGGCGAGGGCGGTGGGTAGACGCCTATCACCTCCATCGCGTGGCGTGGGGTGACGCGCTTCCAGGGGTAGAGTATTCCCTGGCCGTTGTTGGAACCGTAGCCGGGGGCGAAGCGGTTGCCGTATGGATCGTTGACGATCAGGTTGCCGTCCGCCGTGTACCCAATCACCAGAATAATATGGCCCACCGAGGTAAGCTCGTTGCCCAGCACCACCGGGTGCCCGCGCCTGAGCGCACCTACTATGCTATCCCACGACACAGACAGATAAGTGCTGTTTAGGCCGTGCCATTGCAGTACCGCCGCCATCGCGGGCCAACTTGCTCCGCCGGTTGGACAGATAGTACCGTACAGGCCGGCCAGCATCTTGCCGCGCGGATCGCTCGCCTGCGCGCTATAGGTGTGCCCATTATAAATGTACTGCTCGGTGATGTACGGCGCGAAGTCTGCTCCCAGGATGGGTCTGGCTGTTGGCGACGGCCCAGCAGGCACGGGGGTTGCAGGGATAGCAGCAGTGACGTTGGCAGCAGGGTTAGCCAGGCGATCGTGCGCCGCCTGCTGCGTCCAGGGCGATAGCTTGCCGAAGTAGGCGAGCGACATGGCTAGAGAGGTGGGGCCGCAAGCCCAGTTACCGTCACCTTCATCGGCGGTGTCGTTCACCTGGTGGATATAGGGCACGTTCAACTTCAGCGCCGCGCCCCACGGCTTAGGGGTGATCCCAACATAGCGCGTGGCTACCACCTTGCCCGACGGATAATCAATGCTCACCAGCCGCGTGTTGGGCGTGTCTGACATCATCACCAACTTGCCGTCGGTTGAGGAGGTTACGGCTTGCAGTCCGGTAAGCGATGCGCCCAGCGCCTGGCGACCGCCGCTCATGTCCACCGACCATGCGGCGTTCGTGCGGCTGCCGCCCATGACCAGCCCCTGCCCGTCGGCAGTCCAGGCCAGATATGGGTAATGTTCGGCGTCGCGGCGCAGCATGACCGGCATCAGGCCAAACGGGTCGGACACCACAACGCCGAGACCCTTCGGCCCAGACAGCCTGCCGTCCGTCGGCACCTTCGAGGCAGCCAGTGTAGACGGCACGAGTATATTGCCGATACCTTGCGCGGCGGACCTGGCGGTAGCGAGAGCGAAGTCGCCCTCTGCAAGATAGGCTACTTTGGGCATTGCGCCCGGCGAGGTCCAGACGGCAAAATTGGAGTAGCGCAGGGCGGGCTGGCTCTGTAGCAGCATACTGCCCTC
>JBBSGN010000062.1:0-9249 GCA_038254085.1 Chloroflexia bacterium
CACCGGCGCAACAACTATGAAAGTTGCTGATAAATGTTCTCTGAAGGATTTTCGATGGTTTATGAGGGGCCGCGGCTGACGGATTTTCCCTTTCTAAGGTCGATCGGACTTCGCGTTTTGCTTCCTGCGTTGCCCCACGAGTATTTATGAGATGAGTTCTAAACAAAATGTGCCACTTGGTGGATGCACCCCTCCGCCCTCTAGGGCATGCTTACACTGTAAGCTGGTGCGGGTAGCGTACTTTATCTGCCTCACCAAGAGAAGGCGGAAGAAAAAGTGGGAGGACGGTGAGAGCTTGATTTGGCAAGTTGGTTTTGCTTTGGGAAGTAGCAAAGCGAAGATGCGAAACGGCACCAAAGACACCGGAACTGCCACTGCGCCTCCCGAGAGGCTACTGGAGGTTAGCAGTTCGAGTAATAGACGCCTTAGTAGTAGAATAGACGCCTTAGTAGTAGATATAGGTCCTAAGGAAGTGATTATTCGTTCTTGGCCAGCGTCAGAGGAGGGGGGTATGTAATGTTGTCGGATTTGACGGGGGAAAGTACATAGTAGATGCACAAAAACTAACCGCTGTACTCGATTCTCTCAAGCACCAGCATCGAGGTGAACGCCCGTTAATTGCTTAGAGACGTTGGAAGGAGAAGACTCGTGATCAAGTTCGCTGTGATCGGCATCGGCCACTGGGGCCCGAATCATATCCGTACTTTCAACGGCCTGCCCGGAAGCAGAGTGAATGCAGTAGTGGACCTGGACAAGAAGCGGTTGGCGCAGGTGCGTGAGGTGCATACGGGGTTGCGCTACGAAGAGGATTATCGGCGAATAATAAGCGATCCAGACATCGACGCCGTAGTGGTCGCAACCCCCATCGCCACTCACTACCAAATAGTGCGCGAATCCATCCTTGCGGGTAAGCATGTACTCTGCGAGAAGCCACTGTGTGCCAGCTCAAAGGAGGGTGAAGAGCTGATCGATCTTGCACGCGCCAACGGGCGCATGCTGATGGTTGGGCACGTTTTTCTCTTCAATCCCGGTATAACCAAGCTGAAAGAAATAGTAGATATGGGTGAACTTGGGGACATTCAATATCTGTCAGCTTCTCGTGCCAATTTGGGGACGTTTCTGACTGACGCCAACGTCTCCTGGGATCTGTGCAGCCACGACATCTCGATCTTCAATTGGCTGTTGGATAGCGAGCCGGAAGTCGTGTCGGCAACGGGAGCGTCGTACGTGCGGTCGGGCATCGACGATGTTGTGTTCGTTACGATGAGATACCCAGGCAACGTGCTGGCCAGTATGCATGTGAGCTGGCTCGATCCGAAGAAGGTGCGCCAGCTCACGGTAGTGGGGAATCGCCAAATGGCGGCGTGGGACGATCTGCAGACGGCTTCACCAATTGCTATCTATGACAGGGGGGCCAGCACGGTTCCGGATTATGGAGACTACGGGGAATTCATGCGCCTAGCGATGTGGGACGGGGACATCCGTATGCCAAAAGTGCCGTTTGACGAACCGCTGAAGGTGCAGGCGGTTGAATTTCTCAAGTCTCTGCAAGAGGGGCACGTTGAACGCTCGGACGCTACGTTCGGCTTGGGGGTAGTCCGAGTCTTGGAAGCGATCGATGCCTCTATGCAGCAAGGTGGTAGCCCGACGCGGGTGAGCCCAACACAGGTAACAGTGTGAAAACACTGCTATGAACTCCGCAGTAGTAAAGCATCCGACGGCCTTGGTGGAGTCAGAAGAGGTCGGTGAAGGAACCCAGATATGGGCGTACACGCACGTAATGGCGGGTGCCCGTGTCGGCAAGAGCTGCAATATCGGTGATCATTGCTTCATCGAATCAGGCGCGGCGCTTGGCAACGGCGTTGTTCTGAAAAACGGGAACATGGTGTTCAAAGGAGTAACGCTTGAAGATGGGGTATTCGTCGGGCCCCATGTTTTCTTTACCAACGATCTCTACCCCCGCTCTCGGTGGCTGCAGCAGACGCGGGGGCGCTGTGACGAGCAAACATGGCTCGTACCCACGCGTATCAAGCGAGGAGCTTCCTTAGGAGCAGGCGCAATACTCCTCGCAGGCATCACGGTAGGCGAGTACTCTATGGTCGGGGCGGGGGCTATCGTCACCAAGGATGTCCCCCAATACGCTATAGTAAAGGGTAGCCCGGCCCGACAAGCCGGATGGGTTTGCCAATGTGGACATCCGCTTAGCTTTGACTCCGAAACATCAATATGCACTGGGTGTGGCTTAGTTTTTCGCCAGAACGCAAACTCCATCGAGTTGTTGAACGACCAGAGAGAATGATGTGTACGGATCGTGAAGTACGTAAAGCTTATGCTATAGGCAACGGCCGTGAAGAGCCGCAAACGGGCATTGTCACTCGGCCGTACACGGAGCATCATGCGGAGTCGTGGGAAAGGCTCGTAGAAGAATCGTGGAATGGGACGTTTCTCCACCGACGCAAATTCCTTTCCTACCACGGTGATCGGTTCCAAGATCGCTCGCTCGTTCTTGAAGATGAACGAGGACGTACCGTAGGTGTATTCCCTGCAGTTCTCGATCCCGGGCGAGAAGATCTCGTGACGAGCCATTCCGGTCTTAGCTACGGGGGCCTCGTCCACGCTGGAGCCCTTCGGGGAGGCAAGATGATAGACGCACTGCAGGCTATTGCCAAGGAGTATCGGGCGGCCGGTCTGCGCTGCCTGCGATATAAAGCCGTCCCCTACATCTACAATCGGGTTCCCTCCGACGACGACTTGTATGCTCTTTTCCGCCTTGGAGCGAGGCGGTATCGTTGTGATCTATCGGCCACTATCGATTTGGGCTCCAGTTGGAGTTTGAGTAAACTCCGGCGTAGAGGTCTAAGCAAAGCCCGACAGTATGGCGTGCAAGTTGCAAGCGGGTCAAGCTACTTCGAGCCCTTCTGGTCCATCCTCAAGGACAACCTTAGTACCAAGCACGGCAAACGCCCGACGCACACGCTTGAAGAGATCCAACACTTGCAGAGCTTGTTCCCCGAGCAGATCGAATGCGTCGTCGGTATGATAAAGAATGAGGTTGTAGCGGGTGTTGTCCTCTTCTGTACGCCCCTAGTGGTTCACGCCCAATACATCGGCAGCTCCACCTTGGGCCGGGAAGCGTCTGCCACGACCGCGGTGCTAGAACGCGCGATTGAGAAAGCCAAGGAGCGGGGGGCTCGTTACTTCGATTTCGGTATCAGCACCGAAGATAAAGGCAGAGTACTTAACGAGGGACTGCAACAGTTCAAGACGAGCTTCGGAGCAGGTGGGGTCGCGTACGAGTTTTACGACTTGGACCTATAGCGTGCGCATGCGCTTCTTGACAGATTTTGGCCGCCGATCCGGGAGAGCTTTTAAGACAAGGATCAGGAAGGTGGTGGAATCGTTTGCAGCCAAAGAAGTCTAGAACGGCTGGGACTATCATAGGAATTGGTGGCGCCTCACAAACCGTAGGGCAGGATTCGAACCCTTCTCGGACAAGAAGTGGTTGGGGCAGTGCCGGTCGCCTTCTTCTCAATCGACATCGCTTTAGCAAACGGCTAGAAGAGGTGGCACATTGAAGACCGTTCCGTTTGTAGATCTTGTGACACAACATGTTAGTATCGAGACCGAAATCAACGACGCAATCCAGCAGGTTCTGTCCCGAAGCAATTTTATCCTCGGCTTACAAGTCGAAGAGTTTGAGCAAGCTTTCGCGAGCTTCGCCGGAACGGAGGATGCCATCGGCGTCAGCAGCGGCTTGGACGCCTTGCGGCTGGCTCTGATGGCTCTAGACATTGGTCCAGAGGATGAGGTGATCCTACCCGCTAACACCTATATTGCTACGGCGCTAGCAGTTAGTGCAGTTGGCGCCCGCCCGGTACTGGTGGACTGCGACCCGGAAACTTACAACATCGACGTAAACCTTATTGGGCCAGCAATCTCTCCTCGGACAAAGGCTGTCATTCCCGTGCATTTGACCGGCCAGTCCGCAGATATGGATCCGATTTTGGAGGTTGCTAGTAGAAACGGTTTGCACGTCGTCGAGGATGCAGCGCAGGCCCACGGAACACTATACAAAGAACGTACGTGTGGGGCTATAGGGAACGCGGGTTGCTTCAGTTTCTACCCTGGTAAGAATCTCGGGGCTTACGGCGATGGCGGGATGGTAACGACTAACGACTCAAGATTAGGTGAGCGACTGCGCAGACTGCGCAACTATGGACAACAGGCAAAATACCAGCACGTCGAAAAGGGGTTGAACGCGCGGCTTGATACGCTGCAAGCAGCGATTTTAACGGTCAAACTACGCTATCTGCCGCAATGGAATGAGGCTCGGGCTACGCACGCTGAGGAGTACAAAGAGCTGTTGGCAGGAGTGGGGGATTTAGTCTTCCAACGAAGGAGCCCCTATTCGACACATATCCATCATCTGTTCATCATCGAAACTGAGCAGCGTGCTACCTTACAAAAGCGCTTGAACGCGGCCGAGATTCAAACCGGTATTCACTACCCGGTTCCGATCCATATGCAACCGGCTTATGCTGACCTTGGCTATAGCAGGGGAGATTTCCCCGAAGCAGAGCGACTAGCGGAACGCGTGTTATCTCTTCCTATGTTCCCCGAACTACGCTCGGACCAGATTCGGCGAGTAGCGGAGGAGATTGTAGGTTTCTTCGCTGCCAACGGAGATCATCGTGCTCGGTGAGCCAGAGATGAGCTCACTCACGAGGTTTTGAGCTTGCGGTGTTTCGGCATGAGAGCTGCACCCTACTGCGAGGTGATGCCGTACATCCTTGCCTACACCTATGCTCACCAGATGCGCGGGCCTCTAACAATGCTGCTAATGCTCGCGGCTGCGAGCTCGGATGCGCTGAATGCCTTGCTGCACGGTATTGACAGGGTAAGGGCGGCGAGTCGGGGCTTTGCTGGCAAAGTCTACGCCGATAGACACCCCTCACCGGCGCAGAAGACGCAAGCCCACTTCTGCTTCGGGTTGGTTGGTCAAGAGAAGACTCAGACCAATCTCGAGCGGATATTCTTGGCCAAGAGGGGGGTGGTCTTGCAGTGAACGGTTCGATCGTGAGATTGTTGTGGGCCCTTACGCTTGTGACGTTACCGATCACTAGTTTCCGATGGCTTCCACTTGGGGCGACGGTGTCTCCCCTGAGTCTTGTGTTTTTGTTGCCAACCTTAATGCTCGCATTCGTTAGCGCACGCCGTCGAGTCGTGTTGGCCAACTCCCCGATTTGGATACTAGTTCTGTTTACCATTTGGGCAGTAGCTATTACCGTTTGGCAGATTGCAGGCTACGGGTCCCACGTACCCGTCCTTAAGCCTGGTGCCCCTGACGCCCTCAGGAGCGCTTTCAACAGCTGCATCACGCTTTTCATAGGCGCAGCTTTTTACGCGACGGCGATTATGATGACCACCAATCGGGAGGAACTGCATTCGGCGCTACGTTGGATCGTGGTTGGGCTAAGCATAAACGCTGTCGTCGCCGTGGTTCAAGGTATCACTCTTCTAGGTTTCCCTTCCGTCTACGCCACCCTTGATCATTTTTTTTCGAGCTACATTGCAATCGACACTTATCCAAGACCGGGCGCTCGAGGGTTGACGCTGGAGCCCTCGTGGTTGGCGAGTCAACTGACCGTCCTTGGGCTACCAATTGTTCTTGCGCGAAGCTTTAACCCCCTCGGGGCGCGCTCGTGGCGGATTCGCACCGGACTAGGAAGCCTGCTTGTGAAGCCCAACTGGCTCCTCTTCGCCCTCTTTATGGCTGCAATTGGCATGAGTTTTTCCAGGGCGGGCCTAGCGGTTTCAATAGTGAGCTTACTAATAGCAGGTATCTTTCGACTCACCAAAATCAAATCGGCCAAGGATTTCCTCGTTGCAGCGATTGTTTTACCAACCGTCGTGGCCGTAACGACGATGGCTTCGCTTTCTAGCCCCTATGTGCGTGCAACATTCGACCTTCCTGCCAGCTCCCAATCGGCAGTGTATCATTACGCAAAAGAGATAGGAGGAGGAGGTAGGCTAGCCTTCTGGATGACCTCATGGAATACCTTCTCAGAACAGCCAATCACGGGCGTCGGACTAGGGCAATCGCCCTTCTACTTTTACCGGAACGTTCCTCTTTGGGCCTATAACGAATATGAGGTCGTACGTTATATGAGTGGTGAACTGATTAATCAAGGATTGCCAAACGCGAAGAATATGGTCTTTCGGGCGCTGGCTGAGACAGGACTTGTAGGGGCAGCTATGTTTGCTGCCTTCCTCGCGACGCACTTTGTATATGCTCTGACCTCCCGAGGCGTGGAAGTCACTGTATTCTGCGTAGTCCTTATTGTAGCGTTAGTAGTCGACTTTTGGAGTCTGGATACCTTTGCTCTGCCAACTTTCTGGTGGGCGCTCGCCCTTTTGTGGGCAATATCTCGGCTCAAGCGCGAGGAACGGTCCAACCCTGTCACCTACAAAAAGTCCTCAAGAATTCAAGAAAGGTAAGTATATATGGAGCTTAGCGTTGTCGTTGCCTCCAAGAACGAGGTTGCTACTATAGGGGAGCTTCTGCGTGACCTTGCCGACCAGTCGTTCTGTGAGACGTTCGAAGTCGTGGTGGCCGATGGTCTTTCCGATGACGGAACTCGCGAAGTACTTGCAAAATTCCAGACTCTCGATCTACCGTATCGCCTCCGCATGGTAGACAACCCTTCCGGAACAATTCCAGACGCGTGGAACACCGCCGTGACGGAAGCACGTGGCAAATACATAGTTCCGCTCGGTTCGCACTCCCGGCTGCCTGGCGAGTACCTTGAGTCACTTGTGAACGCTCTGCGCGAACCGGGACGGGATGTCGTAGGGCCCACTACACACATCATACCCGGTGCCGACACCAGCCTTGCCAGGGAGATCGCCCTGGCACTCAATACCATACTTGGTACGGGAGGTACGCTTGCAAGAGGAAACCTGAGCGAGCCTGTGCGAGTCGACCATGCCCCTTGGCACTGCTACCGTCGAGAAGTGTGGGAGGCTATAGGAGGCTACGACGAGGGCTTGCTGACGAACGAGGACTTTGACTTCGACTACCGAGCCAACCTGCAGGGATTCAGCGTTTGGTCATTGCCGCAGCCACAGGTTTCAATTAATGCTCGTGCTAGCCTCCGCCGGCTGTTGAGGCAACGCTCTCGCTACGGCTACTGGAAATGGCACATGGTCAAGCGCTACCCTAGGAGTTTGTGCCTTCGACAATTGCTTCCCGTGCTCGTTACCGCGGGAGTTGCAACTTCAACCATTCTAAGCTTCAGAAGACCACCGTTATTAGCCCTGCCAGTCGCTTACGGGTTGTTCTTGTGTCTGTATTCGGTAAACCTGTCGATACACGAAAGCAGCAGACCTCGCTGGTGGAAGCTTGCGATCATCTATGCGACCGTGCATTTGGGATGGGGTGGCGCGTTTTTGTACGGCATGATTACCGAGCCGCTGAGACTGCTCAAAAGTAGGGGCTCTCAGAAACACTAGTTCATCTCTCGGATACAGCACTTCTCCGGCAGCGCTAGAGAGCGGCTCGGAAGGCCTTCACGAGGTGCTAACAGAAGGAGCAGATCGCTCGACACTCGGGAGGTAGATTGACCGAGCACAACGCCTCAGGTGGGTCGCTAGCAGGAAGGGTTTTCAGGGGTTCGGCCTGGTTGTTCGCTTCTTACGGACTGTACAAGCTCGGTCGTATGATCGTCATGTTGGTCATAGCAGCCTTGCTTTCTCCCGAGGCGTACGGCGTCGTCAGCCTCTGCTCTGTCGTCATCTTCGTCGGGGAGATAGGTACCGAATTCGGTATCTGGCAAGCAGTAATTCATCGCAAGGAGCCAGATGAGCACTTTCTGAACACAGCGTTTACTGCAAACGTCCTCGGCGGAGCTGTCGTAGCCATCGGGCTCTTCCTGATAGCTCCCTGGATCGCTCTGTTCTACCGCGAACCGGAGATAACAAACCTGCTAAGGCTCATGGCGCTGGGGCTCCTCGCGGACGCAGCGTACTTCGTGCCGGACGGTTTACTGCGAAAACAACTCAAGTTCAAGCTCCGAAGCCTGCCAGAGTTTGGCTGTGGATTCGCAGCGGTGTTCACCACCGTCACCTTGCTATTCCTAGGGGTTGGAATTCTGAGCTTTGCCGTAGGATACGTCGTCGAGAAGGTCGTACGGTGTAGTTTAGTTATGGTGATAACGCGGTGGCAGCCCAGGTTTCGAATACACTGGACTTCCTTCAAAGAGATAGTCTCTTACGCCAAGCACATTTGGGGTGCCGAGGTGGCGAAAGTGGTTTCTTCCAATATCGATTTTCTTATCGTCGGCCGTATACTAGGAGCGGAGCCGTTGGGTATTTACACACTGGCTTTCAATCTGGCCAACTATCCGGTCACAAACTTCGCCGTCATACTCTCTCGTATAGCGTTCCCTACCTTTGCTATCTTGCAAGAGAATCCCGAGCGCGCGCAACACGCTTACTTGAAAATTCTCCAGATCGTTGCCGGGCTAGTCCTCCCGCTTCTGGTAATGCTGGCCGTGTTAGCGGACCCGCTGATCGTCGGACTTCTTGGAGAGAAGTGGCAGCCGGCTGTCTTGCCCGTGCAAGCTATGGTTGTATCCGGAATATCCCGAGCTATCTCTATCCCTGGCTCGGATATACTTCGGGCGAGCGGATCCCCGAACTTACCATTCAGAATCAACGTCGCTGAAAGCGTTGTGTTGGCAGGAGCACTTGTGCTGGTCACGGGCTGGGGTATCGAGGCTGTAGCCCTGACCGTGGTAGTCGTTCTGAGCATAAGCTCCTGGACTATTACGCTTGTCGCCTGTCGAAAATTCAGGATCGGACTTTTGGAACTGGTTCGAGCTTTCTTGCCCGGAATAGCCCTGGCAGCAAGTGGTGCTGCGGCCATTTTTTCTCTTAGGCTGCTTGGCCTGAGCACGTTGCCAGACGCTTTACAGCTTACCTTGTCGATCGCTGCCGCTGGTGCGGGGATGCTCTTCTGTTTAGCGACAGCATTGAGAAGCTTCTTGCACCAGATCGTTGCGCTAGCAACTTCGAGAAACCCCAAGTGAGATTGGTTGATAGCGTCTGGTAATACGGAATCCGGGTGAAGGGTGCTGCTCGATCCTTGCGGGAGTAGGGAGGCACTTCGCTTCGCTCGCTTCGGGAGTAGGGAGTCGGTAAAAAGGAACACGACTCCCTACCTCCCGACTCCCGGTAGCGATCAACCGG
>JBBSGN010000063.1:0-9247 GCA_038254085.1 Chloroflexia bacterium
CGGCTCGGGCAAGTCCACCACCCTCAAGCTGATCTCAAAGATATTAGAGCCTACGTCGGGCAGCGTGTCGGTGCGGGGCAAGGTGTCAGCGTTGCTGGAACTGGGCACCGGCTTCCACCCGGACCTCACCGGTCGTGAGAACATCTTTCTTAATGGCGCGCTGCTCGGTGTCAGCCGAAAAGAAATGCAGGCACGCTACCCCGCTATCGTGGACTTCGCCGAGTTGGGCGAGTTCATAGATACACCGATCAAGCACTATTCGTCGGGCATGGTGATGCGCCTCGGTTTCGCAGTGGCTATCAATGTGGACCCCGATATTCTGCTGACCGATGAAGTGCTGGCGGTTGGTGACGAGGCGTTTCAGAGGAAGTGCCTGGACTATATATCCGACCTTCGCAGGCGGGGCGTGACTATCATATTCGTGTCACACGCACTACTGGCCGTGCGCTCTCTTTGCAAGAGGGTTATCTGGCTTGATCATGGCAAGTTGATAGCGGATGGGTCTGCGGGCGAGGTTATTGACCGTTACCTGGCCTACGAGAACGAAAAGCACGCCGAGCGGGTCCGAGCCGAGCACGAGTCGAGACCCTATATTGCAGATGCCGTTGCCTTGCCCACGCCCGCCCACGATGAGGCGGATTCGGGCGAAGTTGAAGAAGAAGCGGCGGCACAAGAAGTTGAGGATGCGGCTCCAGCACAGAACGACCTCGATATGCCCGGCAGCCGGTGGGCGAGTGGGGACGTGCGCATTACGGGCGTGAAGTTCGTGGACGGGCAGGGTGAAGAGGCGCTCATCTTCAACACAGGGCAGCCGCTTGGGATTAGGATTATGTACGAAGCCAGCAAGAAGTTAGAAGGCCCGATCTTCGGCCTGGCCCTCTATACCGAGAACGGTACGCACCTGAACGGACCAAACACGATGTATTCAGGGCTTGAGATTCCGGCCATAGAGGGTAACGGCTACGCGGAATACGCGATTGACCATCTGCCTCTGCTTGCAGGCAGGTACTACGTCACAGTGGCCCTGACCGGCCCCGAGATGACCGACATCTACGACCACCAACACCTGAACTACAGCTTCCTGGTGCAACCCACCCCAGAACTCCCTGACAAGGTGGGCCTCCTCAGCATCCCAGCCCACTGGAGCTTCCACCCAGGAAACGAATTATGAATTATGAGTTTTGAGTTTTGAGTTTTGAATTGAGACAGGAAACTCAAAATTCATAATTCCCGAAGGGAAAGGGACGTTTACATCTTCTCGCTGCTGTGGCCGGGGAAGATGCTGGCTTTGGGGTCAATGTAGTGCTTGGCGACGTTGACTGCCATCGCGGCCTGACCGTACCCGGTAGCGATGAGGTTCATCTTGACCTCTTCGGCGGCAATGTCGCCGGCAGCGAATACGCCCGGCAGGTTGGTCTCCATCTTATTATTGACCAGGATGCCGCGCTTGTCTAGCTCAAGACCCCACTCGCGGATCGGGCCTATGTCGGCCTTGAAACCCACGTTGACCAGGATAGCGTCAACGTCGAGGGTCATTTCCTCTTTGGTCTTGTTATCGAATAGGGTAACTTGCTCCAGCTTGCCATCTCCCGACACCTGCTTTACTTCATAGGGCGTGAGAATGGTCACGGGCGAGTTGCGAAGCTCGGTGATTGAGCTTTCGTGGGCACGGAACTCGTCGCGGCGGTGTATGAGGGTAATAGACTTGGCTACGTCTTGCAAGTTGAGCGCCCAGTCAACCGCCGAGTCACCGCCCCCGACTATCAAGAGATTTTTGCCCTGAAAGGCCGCTTTTCCTTTTACGAAGTAGTAAATACCTTCACCCTCTAACTCGCTCACGCCCGGCGCGTTGAGCTTGTTCGGCGCGAATGCGCCCACGCCCGCGCATATGACCACCGTCTTGGTAAGGTGCTTGGCCTTGTCGGTCGTGAGGACCAGCGTGCCATCCTCCATCCTATCGAGCGTTTGCACACGCTCATTCAGACAGACGACGGGGTTCCACTGTACCGCCTGCTCCATCAGCAGCTTCACCAGGTCCTTCGCCACGATCTTTGGGAAACCGGGCGCGTCGTATATATACTTCTCAGGATAGAGCGCGGCAAGCTGGCCGCCTGGGTCGGGCAAAGCGTCAATCAGCTTGGTCTTCATGGTGCGCATACCGGCATAGAAAGCCCCGAACAGCCCGGTTGGCCCCGCGCCGATTATGGTCACGTCGAATATGTCGTCACCCGTCCGCGCTATGTTTGGGTTTGGCGCGCCATCGGTCTGGTCCATTCAATCCCCCTCCGTCTGTAGTTGTTCCGTATTTGTCATTAATTCAAGCGGCATAATTATAACGTAGAAGATTACGCCTAACAACCATGCCTGGTGAGGGGGAGTGACGAAAAGGGCAGATATAGATTGGGTAGTGCCAGCGAGACGCTGGCAGTTACTCACGTTGCGCCAAGTGCTTGCCGCCGAGACGGTGGCGTTGCACCTCCCCTCTTTTCGTCACTCCCTGGTGAGGAAGCCGGGTGTTTTCATTCTCGGCGTTGTAGGCATTCATTGACGATAAAGGAAGACCGCATGTGGGTGGGAAGGGCGTGATAAATCACGCCCTCTTCCCTTATCCCAATGCTCACTGGCGGCCTTGCCCAGGATTCCCGTCAAAAAGTGTCACTTGTGGACGACGGTCGGCAAAGGGGTTTTCTTGGCGACAGTTACAATCGCAGTGGATGTGCGCGGCACGATGGACGTGCTGGCGGTGGCTGGGAGGCTTTTGCCCGGCATCGGCCACTGCTGAAGCGCCAGAGAGAGCATCTTCGACAACTGAGCGCGTGTGATAGGCAGGCCGGGGCGGAAGCTGCCATCGGCGTAACCTGCGATGATGCCTCTACTGACAGCCGCTTCCACATAGCCAAACGCCCAGTTGTCACCGTGGATGTCCCAGAAAGTGGGTGCCGGAGGGTAAACCGGAGGCCATTCGTGCGCCAGGACGAGTATCTTGGCGGCCTGCCCCCGCGTCACGCTCTCTCCCGGACGGAAGGTGCCGTCGGCGTAGCCGTTTATGACACCGTATAGGTGCGCGGTCTCTACGTACTGGAAATAGGGGCTGTCCAGGGGCACGTCGCTGAACGTGGGGTAAAAGGGGCTATAGGGGGGCCAGCCGAAACCGAGAGTGATCATCTTGGTGAACTGGCCTCGCGTGCTTTCCGTGCCAGGCCGGAAGGTGCCGTCGGCGTAGCCCGATATAACGCCCCGGCAGAAGAGATCAGTGACGTATGGGTAGGCCCAATTCGTGTCGGGCAAGTCGGTAAAGCGGATTCCGCACGGCCCAGGGGTCCAGGTGGGCTGAGGGACCGGCGTTGAAGTGGGGTAAGGAGTCGCACTGGGATTGGGCGGGCTACCCGTTGTGGGTATCCACATAACAGCGTCGAACCAGACGTTCCGGCCTGTCTCGCCCGTGTAGTCGCTGAGGGAGACAGACGCACTCTGTCCGCCATCGAAAAGGAACTTGCCGATGTGAGCCCAACTGCCATTGCCCACGTCGGTGATAGCCTTCTGGCTCACGACAACTTGCTGCACTCCGTCTGAGGCGTGTACATCGTAGTGTGCGCTAGATGTATCAGCGGTGTTGTTGTCCACCCAGGGGATGAAGGCATAGAGGTCATAGTAGCCGGTGGTAGGCAGGGTGGCGCTCCATGCGGCTGAATTGACGCTGCTTCCAGGATTAGAGACCGAGGTAGTGGTATAGGTGGTGGAGTTGCCGTAGCCGTTCCCGTAGGTCCACCAGTAATGGGCGGGATCAATCTGGCTGGGCACGGGCGCAAAGCCCCAGTCGGTGTTGTCAACGAGGGCCGACCGCTCACCATCGCGGCGCACAAGAGCCATGTAGTGGTCCCAATCCCAGTAAGGGCCGGGGTCAGTATGGCTCTGGTTGGGGACCTGATAGTGGCCTATGATGTGGGCGCGGTCCTTCTTTAGGCCATACTTGTCGGCTATGTTGCGGGCCAACGCGGACGAGGACTGGTACATCACCTCGGTGTACCAACCCTGTTGATTCTCATAGCCCTCATGCTCGATGCCCACAGCCCGCACGTTATAGTCCCAATTGCCCGCCTGGTAGGCGGTATCGGCCTCGCGCACCATCTGGGTGATCTCACCATCGGACGAGCGAATGACATAGTGAGCGCTTATATTGGAACTGGGGTTTTGGAACCACGATATGGCTGACGAATACGAGCCTTCGGTGTCGTGGACGATGATATAGTCGAGGGGGCCATAGGGTCTTCCTACGGTATAGTTATTGGGGTTAGCGGGCACCCAGATAGCAGGTCCGTAATCCTCGCTGGCCGGTCTGACCTGCACAGGAGGCAGATCGCCAACGGCGACCGGGGCAAGGATAACTACTTCGCCCGATTGCAATTGCGCCTGCTTGCCTTCTCTGATGACCTGCAAGACCTGGTGGGCATAGCCGTCTCGAACCATGGGATCGTGCGAGCCCGAGTATTCGGCGACCGCCCTAAACCAGTCACCGAGATTATTGTTTTGGCCGGGTTTATTGTCTGTTTTATTTTTTAGCTTTAGGGATATGTCGCTCAGGATGGCAGCGCCCGCTTCGATGTTCGCTCTCGCATCGTGCCGGATTGCATCGGCGCCCAGCCCCGTCATGAAGACAGCCCGTTCCAACGCGCCGCCTGGTCCGTCTACTAGGTGCATGATCCCGTAGCCGTTGTCGAGAGAGGGAGAGCCTGCGCGTTGTTCCCAGTGGGATTCCACGTAGCCCACGGCCATAAGCACCTGTAGGGGCACGTCCCAATGCCGAGAGGCATCCTCGAATGCCTGTGCGACGGGCTGCGCCTGAGTATCGGCGCGTGTTTCGCTGGGTAGCAAGAGAAGCGCCGTCGCCAAGAGGCAGGTTACGAGAGCCGCCGTCCACCTGGCGCTGTTGACAGAGCGCCCTTGCCGGTGTTGCCGAGTGGATAGCCGAGTGGATAGGTTGATGGCATTACGCATACGCAACTTCACAGTGGGTGAGTTTGTGCCGGTTTACAATAAGACGAACAGGTTAAGTGCCGGTTGCGTAAATCTTACGTCAAGTGAGCTATCTGCGCAATCGCCCAGAATTCCTATCCTCTGTTGGGAAAGATGGATGCGCGAGAGACGGTGTGACGCGGAAAGGGATTACAGGTTCCAAACATGGCCGCGGTGCCTGTACTGGATGCGCGATTCGTTGATTACCTGCCATGCGGCATCCCGGTCATCCCAGCCGGTCAGTTCGGTCTCTACATCTTGCAGGCGCTTATAGGTGGCAAAGAAGTTCTCTATCTCGCGCAGCCAGTGGGACGCAACATCGGCGAGGCACTGGACGGACAAGAAGCGCGGGTCGCCCACCGGCACACCTAGAATCTTAGAGTCCTCACCCTTTTCATCATGCATCAACAACACGCCAATTGGCCTGACGGTCACCAGGCATCCAGGAAATGTGGGCGATTCGACCATGATCAACGCATCAAGCTCGTCGCCGTCGGGGGAAAGAGTCTCAGGGATGAGACCGTAATCGGTCGGATAATGCACCGACGAATATAGCACGCGGTCGAGGCGTATGCGTCCTGCCTTGCGGTCATATTCGTACTTGTTGCGGCTCCCTTTGGGTATCTCTACCAGCACGTCAACAGTGTCATCGTCCTGCGGTCCACTTACGGCCATTGGTTTCCTCCTAGATGGTAAGCCGCACTATTGTACGTGCTAAGAAGTTGGCGGTCAAGCGGCTGCAAAGGGCGCGTTCCACTTTTCGCCCCCGCCTCTTGACACCCGTGTCCACAGATGTATAATTAAGGTGCGGTCCGTGCGACACGCCAGACCAGCCGGGCATTACTCTGAGGAGGGACTCATCGAATGACTTATGTAATCACTGAGCCGTGCATCAACGTGAAGGACGCTGCCTGCATTGATGTGTGCCCGGTGGATTGTATTCACCCACGCAAAGACGAACCGGGTTTCGAGGCCGCCGAGCAACTGTTCATTGACCCGGACGAGTGCATTGATTGCGGCGCTTGCGAGCCTGAGTGCCCCGTCAACGCCATTTACCCCGAGGACGATGTACCAGAAGAGTACCAGTCCTATACCGCTAAGAACGCAGATTTCTTTAAATAGCTATCAGCTATCAGCAGTCAGCCTTTCCCGACTGCTGATAGCTGATAGGCTGATAACTCGCTCCAGACCTCCGGTTGGCATTCCACCGGAGGTCTGATATAGTAGTGGTACTTGCCTGCTTTAACGGGCCACCTTTATGTCTATTATCAAGTCCCACCTGGACAAAAACTCCGAACAATACAAGGCGAATCAGGGCCACATGACCGCTCTCGTGGGCGAGTTACAGGACCGCCTGGCCGCCGTGCGCGAGGGTGGTGGGCCTGCCGACATAGCGAAGCACAAATCGAGGGGCAAGTTGCTCGCCCGCGAGAGGGTACAGTTACTGCTCGACCCCGGTAGCGCCTTCATGGAGCTCTCGGCCCTAGCTGCGTGGGATATGTATAAAGGAGACGCGCCTGCCGCCGGTATGGTCACGGGGATAGGCGTGGTTAGTGGGCAGGAATGCGTTATCGTCGCTAATGACGCCACCGTCAAGGGCGGGACGTATTACCCCATGACGGTCAAGAAGCACCTGCGCGCCCAGGAGATCGCCGAGGAAAACCGCCTCCCATGCATCTACCTGGTCGATTCGGGCGGGGCGTTCCTGCCGCTCCAGGCCGAGGTCTTCCCGGACAAAGAGCATTTTGGCCGCATCTTTTACAACCAGGCTAATATGTCGGCTAAAGGCATCCCGCAGGTCGCCGTGGTCATGGGGTCATGCACAGCGGGCGGGGCCTACGTGCCCGCCATGTCGGACGAGACGGTGATCGTCAAGGGCACCGGCACGATATTCCTGGGGGGACCACCCCTTGTGAAGGCCGCCACCGGGGAGGAAGTTAGCGCCGAAGACCTGGGCGGGGCAGACGTGCATAGCCGCATCAGCGGCGTCACGGACCATTACGCGATGGACGACGAGCACGCCCTGGCAATCACCCGCGACATTGCGGCCAACCTGTATCTGCAAAAGAGCTACCCCTGGGACGTTGAGCAGCCCGAGCCATCCGCCTACGACCCTGGTGAGATATATGGCATCGTGCAGCGCGATGTGCGCCAGCCCTACGACGTGCGCGAGCTGATCGCCCACATCGTGGACGGCTCGCGCTTCCATGAGTTCAAGCCGCTATATGGAAGCACCCTGGTGTGCGGCTTTGCCCGCATTATGGGCTATCCGGCGGGAATTATAGCCAACAACGGCATCCTCTTCTCGGAGAGCGCGCTCAAGGGGTCGCACTTCATCGAGCTATGCGCGCAGCGCCGCCTGCCGTTGGTCTTCCTGCAAAACATCACCGGCTTCATGGTGGGGCGCGAGTACGAGAACCGGGGCATCGCCAAGGACGGCGCAAAGATGGTGATGGCGGTGGCGAACGCGCAGGTGCCCAAGTTCACGGTGATCATCGGCGGGTCGTTCGGCGCGGGCAATTACGCCATGTGCGGACGCGCTTACGGCCCTCGCCAGCTCTGGATGTGGCCCAATGCTCGCACGTCTGTAATGGGTGGCGAGCAGGCGGCCAACGTGCTGCTGACCGTGCGCCTGGACAACCTGCAAGCCAACGGCAAGGACATGTCTACCGAAGAGCGCGAGTCCTTCACCCGCCCCATCCTGGACAAGTACGAGTCGGAGGGCAGCCCCTACTATTCGACGGCACGCCTTTGGGACGACGGCATCATTGACCCGCTCGATACCCGCATGGTGCTTGGATTGGGAATCTCGGCCTCGCTGAACGCCCCGATTCCGGCTACGCAGTTCGGCGTCTTCCGAATGTAAGCTTTGGAGAGCACAGGATTGGATAGCTATCAGTTCCTTAAGGTCAACACAGCAGAGGGAGTGTGCCACATCACGCTCAACAGGCCCGAAGTCCACAACGCCTTCAATGCGGCCCTGATTGAGGAGCTTCGCGGCGCGTTCGAGCGCATCGCCAACAGCGATCGGCAAGAGGTAAGGGCGGTCGTGCTGGCGGGCGAGGGGCGCTCGTTCTGCGCGGGGGCCGACGTGAACTGGATGCGCGAGAGCCTCCAGTATAGCGAGGAAGAGAACATCGCCGATGCGCTGCGGATGGCGAGGATGTTCGACACTATCAATCGCTGCCCCGTGCCGGTGATTGGGCGCGTGCATGGCGCGGCGCTTGGGGGCGGTGTGGGGCTGGCCGCCGTGTGCGACATCGTGATTGTGGCCGAAGGCACCGTCTGGGCCTTCTCGGAGGCGAAGCTGGGCATCGCGCCCGTGGTGATCGCGCCCTACGTGCTGGCGAAAATAGGCCGGAGCCACGCGCGCGCACTCTTCTTGACAGCCGAACGGTTCGGAGCCGAGCGGGCTGTGCAGATCGACCTGGCGCACAACCTCGTCAAGCTGGAAGAGTTGGACGCCGACGTGGAGAGGGTACTGAAAGAGATAATGGCAAGCTCACCGAAGGCGATCACGCGCGCCAAAGAGCTGATCGCGGCGGTCCCCGACCTGGACCACGACGCGGCCATGCAGTCCACGGCGGAGACGATTGCTGCATTGCGGGTCAGCCCGGAAGGCCAAGAAGGGCTGCGGGCGTTCCTCGACAAACGCAAGCCGGGATGGGCCGAGTGATGCTGTTCAATAAAGTGCTGATCGCCAATCGGGGCGAGATCGCGGTGCGGATCGCCCGCGCCTGCTCTGGGCTAGGCATTACCTCGGTGGCGGTCTACTCGGACGCGGACCGCACGGCCCTCCACGTGCGTGCCTGCGACGAGGCCTATCCCATCGGTCCCGCGCCCGCCCAGGAGAGCTACCTGAGGGGTGACAAGATCATCGAGGTAGCGCGCCAGGCGGGGTGCGACGCCATCCACCCTGGCTATGGGTTCCTCTCGGAGAACGCCGGTTTCGCAAGCGCGGTTATTGCCTCTGGACTGGCCTGGATTGGCCCGCCCACGGACGCCATAGCGCTCATGGGGTCGAAGATCGAGTCGAAGAGGCTGGCCGAACGGGTCGGCGTGCCTACCGTGCCCGGCTATATGGGCGATGACCAGTCCGCGGGCGCTCTTGCCGAGCAAGGTGCGCGCATCGGCTATCCGATTCTAGTGAAAGCGTCGGCGGGCGGTGGCGGCAAGGGGATGCGGGTGGTGGAGTCGCCACAGGCGCTGGTCGAAGCCACCGAGGGGGCCAAGC
>JBBSGN010000064.1:0-9207 GCA_038254085.1 Chloroflexia bacterium
CGCCTACGCCTACGCGGCGGTGGGCGGCGCTACTGCACGACATCGCCAAAGCTCCCACCTTCATCGAGACGCCCGACGGTCGCTCACGCTTTTTCGAGCATGATCGCATCGGGGCCGAGATGGCGCCCGAAATCATGTCGGCGGTGGGCGAAGCCCCGCAACTGATCCGCGATGCGCAAAAGCTGGTCGGTCTGCATATGCGGCCTATCGCATATAACCCCGAGTGGACAGACGCGGCTGTGCGCCGGCTCATGGAAGAAGCAGAGGACTGGCGTGGAGAGGCCGGCTGGCGCGACATGATCGCCCTTTCTCGCGCCGATCTTGCAGGCTATTTGCCCGAACCGATAGACCGGGGCCTGTGGGTGCTGGACCAGCTTGAGGAGCGGCGCAGGCAATTGCTGGAAGCCGACCGGCAGTCTGACCAGCGAGAGAGGCTGGGGCCGCGCCTGCCCATCGACGGCCACGAAATCGTCCAACTCGCCGCGCGCGAACCCGGTCCCTGGGTCGGGGCCGCAAAGAACTACTTGATTGAAGAAGTGAAGATAGGCAGGTTAGGGCAGGAGGATAAGGAGCAGGCGCGAGAACTGATTAAGAGATGGTTAGAAACGCACGCCGGCAGTCGGTAGTAAGGCCGATGCGAAGTGAAGGGAGACGGGGCGGCAAGGGTATTTGACGCACCGCATTCTAAAGGGTAGAATTACAGTTAGCAGAAAAAGAGCAAGCAGGCCGCTCTCCCTATAAGAATGACCGCGCAAGACAGCACACGTTCCACCAACCTCACTCTGGATGCTACCATCAAAGGCCGCGTGCAGGGGGTAGGCTTTCGCGTGTTCGCTGCCGATGCAGCACATCGTTTGGGCCTGCGCGGTTATGTGCGCAATCTGCCCGACGGCAGCGTCCAGGTAGTCGCTCATGGCGGCCGCCCGGCGCTCGACCACCTGCTGGCCCTCTTGCAGCGTGGGCCTGCTATGGCGCACGTATCCTCGGTCGAGCCGCGCTGGTCCGACTATGAACCCCGTGGCCTGGGCGTCGGTTTCGAGGTTCGACACTGATGAGCGCGGCCACACGAACGCAAGTGGTCAACACGCCTCATGCCCAGCGCGCCCGGAGGGTGTGGATCATGTTGCTGTTGAGCAGCCTGCTGTTCCTTACATTGTGCGCTTTCGCCGGCGCGGGCGTCGCCAATTATCTCAGTACCGTCACCAACCCCAAGACCGCCGACTTGCAGCTTAGTCACGGCTCACAACTTACAGTTGTCAGGCATCTGACCCTCTTCCAGGAGCTTGTCACCGGCAAGACGACGCTGCGCGAAGGAGATACCGTTAGCACAGGCAGTGACAGCGAGGCGTTCCTTCAGCTGTTCGACGGCAGCACTATCCAGACCTCTTTCTCGACCACTCTCAAGATTGACAGTCTGCGCATCAGCCAATTCTTCCAGAATCTCAAGGAGGCGGCTTTCACACTGGATTCGGGCACCGCCATCATATCAACAGCGGGCCTGGGAGGTTATTCGTCGGCCAGTTATACCGTCGCTACGGGCAATGCTGTCATCACCTTCGACACTGGCTCAAGGGTGCGCGTGCGCGCAGAAGGCTCCGGCGATCAGAGAAGCACCAACGCGGTAGTTGATTACGGTTCGGCGACGTTCCAATCTAACGGCAAGAAGATCAGCCTGGGGGCGGGGTCAATGGCTTCGGTGAGCGGTGTGGAAGTGCCGATTGGCCCTGTGGCGGTCGGCGAGGAATTGATCCACAATGGCAGCTTTACCGAGCCTCCCACCAGCGGTGCGGAACAGCAGGAAAGCGGCGGTCTCGACACAGCCGCGTGGCTGCCAATCCGAGATCAAAGCGCCGAACTGGACGAGACCGGAGATAGCATTGGCACGGTTAGAGTGCTGACCGAAACGTTGCAAGGCGTGGCCTTAAGTGCGGCTGTCATGGACCGAGTAAGCAGTGGAGAACGCTTGGGTAGGGTTGGTATTCGTCAGGAGATCAACCAGCCCGCTGACTTCCTAAGCTCTATCAAGCTGTCGGCTACGGTAAAGGTGGTAAGCCAAAGCTCTCCGGCGGGCGGACCGCAAGACAACCTGTATCCACTTACCATCAAGGTGCTTTACAGTGATGCTCAACGCGACCAGCACGAGTGGGTACAATCGTTCTACATCCACTCCCCCGGCGACAAGCCCGATAGCAAGTTGTCCACGGAGATGCCCCAGGGTGTTTGGAAATCAACCGATCAGCTAGCTCCCGACAAGTTTGTGTTGAAATCGGCGAACACCGGGCAGAGTGTAGCGGTCATAGACTCTATTGAGATTTATGGTTATGGCAGCCAGTTCCAAAGCTGGATAACCGGCGTGTCAATAATCGCTCGTTAGCTTTTACATTGTCTGTTTTGTAGGAGCGTCGAGGCATAGGTGCGCCATGCCCCAATCAAGACGAGATGGAATTGCAACCCTAACGCTATTCGGGCGTTACTCAATAGTGGTGCACCGGACAGCACAGCGCAAGACATCACCACTATAGAGACGAGGGAGGATAAACTTGAGCAAGATAGTTGTTATTGGCACAGGGTACGTAGGGCTGGTGACCGGCACCTGTTTTGCCGACCTGGGCAATCGGGTGGTATGCGTGGACGTGATCCAGGAGAAGGTTGATAAGCTGAAGAACGGCCAATCGCCCATCTACGAGCCAGGGCTTGAGGAGATGGTGCAGCGCAACCTGAAGGCGGGCCGTCTTGACTTCACTACCGACTACAAAGAAGCGTTACATGGAGCCGAGTTCGCCTTTATCGCGGTGGGCACACCCGAATCGACGGACGGCTCTGCGGATATGCAGTATGTGGAGGCTGCCGCCCGCAGCATCGGCAAGTACGCGCCTGGCAGGTCTGAGCAGCCCCTAGTCATCATCAACAAGAGCACAGTGCCTATCGGCACCGGCGACCTCGTGGGCCGGCTGGTGCGCGAGGAGTGCCCGCCCGACTTCAAGTTCGCCGTGGTGTCTAACCCTGAGTTCACTCGTGAGGGTCAAGCGGTGCTGGACTTCTTACAGCCCGACCGCGTGGTGTTAGGCTCCGAGGACGAGTGGGCCGCGCAGCAGGTTCGTGAGCTTTACGAGCCGCTCGATGCGCCGATCATCGTCACCGATATACGCACGGCTGAGATGATAAAGTACGCATCCAACGCTATCCTGGCGACCTATATCTCCTTCATCAACGAGATGGCCTTTATTTGCGAGAACCTGGGCGCCGATGTGAAGCTGGTGGCCCAGGGGATGGGTTACGACAAGCGCATCAACGCGCAGTTCCTGAACGCGGGTGTGGGCTTCGGTGGTAGCTGCTTCCCGAAGGACGTGAAGGCGCTGGCCCACATGGCCTCCAATAGCCATTCGCGCCCGCAACTCTTACAGGCTGTGCTGGACATCAACCGGGATGCCCGCGCTAACTTTGCGAGCAAGGTTGAAAAGATGCTGGGTGGCGATGCGAAGGGTAAGCGCGTCGGCGTGCTGGGTCTGTCGTTCAAGCCGGACACCGACGACATGCGCGAAAGCCCGGCCCTCGACATCATCAAGGCGCTGGTGGACAAAGGAGCCGAAGTGCAGGCATACGACCCCATCGCAATGGACGCGGCGCGCGATCAGATAAAAGGTGTGGCGTTTTGCAGCGACGCCTATGAGACCGCTTCGGGGGCCGATGCCCTCCTGCTCGTCACAGCCTGGAACGAGTTCAAGTTCCTCGACATGGAGAAGATACGCAGCCTCATGCGCCACCCTGTGCTGGTTGACGGGCGCAACGTCTATGACCCCAAAGAGATGCGCGACCTCGGCTTCACTTACGCCGGCGTCGGGCGAATGTAGCCTTAGACGATGGACGACCGACCACCGGCGACCGATGACCGACTATTGACGACCAATGACGGGCCGCTAACAAGTCCCAGCGGCCTGGTGGGGTTGCCCCGATGGCCGATGATGGCGGGTCTGAGCGTGGCCGATTCGCTGGACGGTGGCTTGCAGTGCGGCGTAGACCTGATTGAGATTGACCGCATCCAGGCCGCGGTCGAGCGTTGGGGCGAGCGATTCTTGCACCGCATCTGGACCGACCGTGAGATTGCCTTTTGCCGGGGCCGATACCCCGAACTCGCGGCCCGCTTCGCCGGCAAAGAGGCCACCTCGAAGGCGCTGGGCACCGGCATCGTGGGCCTGATCTGGCGCGACATAGAAATCCTACCCGACAGGCGGGGTAAGCCTCTTATCTTTCTGCACGGAGGGGCCAGGGAGCGGGCCGCCTTGCTCCACCTGGACACCTGGGCTATCAGTCTCACCCATAGCCGCCAGATGGCCTGCGCGTTGGTGGTCGCCTCCATAAGCGCCAAATGACCGCTCCTCTCCTGGTCACAGCAGTCGAGATGCGGGCCATTGAGGAAGACGCCGCCGGGCGCGGGGCTAGTTGGCAAGAGCTAATGGACCGGGCCGGCAAGCAGGTGGCGAATCTCGCGCTCGAATGGCTCGGCTCCGCAACGAAGCAGAATGTGCTGGTGCTGGCTGGCCCCGGCAACAACGGTGGGGACGCACTGGTAGCGGCACGCCACCTCGCCAACCACGGCTGGCCGGTGCGCTGTTTCACCTGGTCCCGAAACAGTGAGAAGGACACGCGGCTGCGGGAGCCGCTGCAGGCGCGCGGCGTCAGCGCGGTCCCACTCTTGCCGGAAAGCTATCAGGTAGAGTTGAGCGAAGCCCTCTCCTGGTGTTCGGTAGTGATAGACGGATTGCTCGGCACCGGCCTCAAGCGCGACATCGAGGGGGACCTGGCGCGTATAATAGAGATGGTGGCTGCATCATACCGTTCCGTCGTCGCTGTGGATATCCCAACAGGCGTGGATAGCGACACGGGGGCGGTGTGCGGGGTGGCTCTGCCGGCAGATTTTACGGTGGCATTGGGCCATCTCAAATACGGTCACGCGGTAACGCCTGGCGCGATATTGTCGGGCAAAACTGTGGTAGGAGATATAGGATTGAACGAACAAGCGAGTAGACAAAACGCCTCTGGCGAATTATTTACAGACGACAGCATAGCGCGGCTACTACCTAAGCGGCCCGACGACGCCAACAAGGGCACGTTTGGTAAGGCGATGGTGGTGGCAGGCTCGGTCAATTACATAGGCGCGGCGGCGCTGGCGACCGAGGGGGCGATGCGGGCGGGCGCGGGCCTGGTAACGTTGGGCTGCGCGGGCGACCTCATGCCGATCCTGGCGACCAAGCTGACCGAGAATACCTTCCTGCTCTTGCCGTCCGACCTCGGCGCCATTGCCACCCACGCGGCGGAGAAGCTCCTGGACGCGCTGGAGGGTTACACTGCCTTGCTGGTGGGGTGCGGCATCGGCAAAGACAAAGGAACGTCAGGCTTTCTGAAGGGCCTGCTGTCCGCGCCGGACAATTCTCACACCCAACCTGCGGCCCGTAGCATGGGCTTCGCATCCCGCGCCCATCAGGAGACCCCTCCTGAAGAGAAAAAGACCGGTCTGCCGCCTCTGGTGCTGGACGGCGACGCGCTCAACATCCTTTCCGAATGGGAGGGTTGGTCCGAGCACGTCCCGCCCGGCTCGATCCTCACGCCCCACCCAGGCGAAATGGCGCGGTTGCTTGGCAGCACAGTTGAAGAGGTGCAGGCCGACCGGGTGAAGATCGCCAAAGACGCGGCTGCGAAATGGAACCAGGTGTTGGTTCTCAAGGGCGCGGGCACGGTGGTCGCCGCGCCGAAAGGTAAGCTGTTCGTCAGCCCGTTCTCTAACCCTGCGCTGGCTACCGCGGGCACGGGTGATGTGCTGGCCGGGGCTATAGTCGGCCTGTTGGCCCAGGGCCTCGCACCTGTGGATGCCGCGTGCGTAGGCGTGTACCTGCACGGTATGGCGGGCGAGGCGCTGCGCGACGAATACGGCCCTTCAGGTGGCCTGGCGGGCGGCCTGCCGGTGCTGCTGGCGCTCGCGGGCCGTCGCCTCCGGGAGAACGGCAGTGCAAAGCGTGCATGAAACCGCCCCATCGCCAGCCATAGAGGACGCCGATACAGCCGATTGGGGCCGCCCTGTACGCGCCGATATAGACTTGTCGGCCATTACCTCAAATGCGCGCGCGGTCAAAGAGCTAGTTGGGCCGCACTGCGGGGTCATGGCGGTGGTGAAAGCCGACGGTTACGGTCTGGGCGCACCCTGGGTGGCGAGCGCGGCCCTGGAAGGCGGCGCGTCGTGGTTGGGTGTGGCCTGCGTTGACGAGGGTGTGCAGCTGCGGCGGGCGGGCTACAGCGGCCCTATCCTGGTGATGAGCTATGTGCCGCCCGATGAGGCAGAAGTTGCGGTCGGTAACGGCCTCACCCTCACGCTGCACCACTTACGCACTGCCCAGGCGTTGGAAGAGGCGGCTTCTGCCCGCGGCCTACCTCCCGGCCAGGTAGCCGTGCATATCAAGGTGGACACCGGCCTGGGCCGCTACGGCTGCACGCCCGACGAGTTTCTTCCGTTGGCGCAGGCCATCGGGCGGCTCTCCCATTTGTGCCTTGAAGGGTTGATGACCCACTTCGCCGACGCCGACTCGCTCGACCTCAGCTTCGCGAGAGAGCAACTTGCCCGTTTTGGCCAGGTACGGCGGCAGGCCGAGGAGCACGGGATACACTTCGACCTGGTACACGCCGCTAACTCAGCTGCCGCCCTGGCGCTGTCGGAAGCCCGGCTCGACATGGTAAGGGTGGGCATCGTCTTGAGCGGGCATTACCCCGCCCCCCACTTGCAAGGCATCATGCCACTGCAAAAGGCCGTTACCCTGCGTACCCGCCTGGGCCGCGTCCACCGCATCGGAACGGGAGCCACGGTCGGCTATGGCCGCACCTGGGTTGCCGAGCGCCCTTCCGTCGTGGGTCTGATCCCGATGGGCTATGCGGACGGTTACGTGCGCACCCTCTCCAACCGCGCCGAGGCGCTGGTGCGCGGGCAACGTTGCCCCATAATTGGCCGCGTCAGCATGGACCAAACGAGCGTGGACCTCACTGATCTGCCCGGCCTGCCCGACGTAGCCGAGGGCGATGAGGTGGTGCTGATAGGCAGGCAGGGGAACGCGGAAGTGACCGCCAACGACCTGGCGCGTTGGGCAGGCACTATCTCCTACGAGATATTGTGCGGGCTAACCAAGCGAGTGCCCAAGCGATACATACGTGACGGCGAGGTTGTTCAGCTTTGCAATCTGCTGGGCTGTATCCCCACTCCTGAGCGCGCACGACCTAAGCCACGACCCAAGAAGGGGATGAGCCGGTGAGAGCGGTTGACCTGATTGCCGCCAAGCGCGAGGGGCGCGAGTTGACCGCCGAGGAAATTTCCTGGCTGGTGTCCGGCTTTACCAGCGGCGATATTCCCGACTACCAGGTGAGCGCGTGGCTGATGGCCGTCGTGTTGCGGGGCATGACCGCCACTGAGACAGCCGGTCTCACCCGCGCTATGGTCGCTTCGGGCTGCCACCTCGATCTCTCATCGGTCGGCCCATTCGTGGGCGACAAGCACTCGACCGGCGGCGTGGGCGACAAAACGACGCTGGTGGTCGGGCCGTTGGTGGCGGCTGCGGGCGTGCCGGTGGGCAAGATGTCGGGCCGCGGCCTCGGCTTCACGGGCGGCACGATAGACAAGCTGGAGTCGATTAACGGCTTCCGCACCCAGCTTTCCCCTGAAGACTTTATCCAGGCTATCAAGCGCGTCGGCCTGGTGGTGGCCTCGCAGACGCCCGACCTGGCCCCGGCGGACGGGCGGTTATATGCTCTACGCGACGTAACCGCCACCGTTGAGAGCATCCCTCTGATCGCCAGCAGCATTATGTCCAAGAAGGTCGCGGCGGGCGCGAACGGCGTGGTGTTAGACGTGAAGGTGGGGCACGGGGCCTTTATGAAGACGATGGACGATGCCCGCCGCCTGGCCGAGGCGATGCGCGACATCGGCCAAAGCGTCGGTCTCCAGGTGCGCGCGATCCTCTCCGGCATGGACGAGCCACTTGGGTGGGCGGTGGGCAACGCCCTCGAAGTTGAGGAGGCGGTATTGACGCTGAAAGGCGATGGTCCCCCTGATCTAGTAGAAGTGGCCTTTACGTTGGGCGCGAACCTCCTGGATATGGCAGGCAACGTGCCCTCTGTAGAAGAAGGCATGGTTGTCATGCGCGAGACGCTGGAGTCGGGCAAAGGACTGGAGAAGTTTCGCCAGTTTGTAGAGAACCAGGGCGGTGACCCGGCGTTTATAGACGACCTATCGCTGTTGCCCCACGCTCCGGTACAACGAACGCTCACATCCGGCAAAGCGGGCTACCTGGCCGCCGTTGACGCCGAAGTTATAGGACGCGCGTCCGTCGAGATCGGCGCGGGTAGGGTGGTCAAGGGTGCGGCGATTGATCACGCCGTCGGTTTCGTCTTGCGAAAAAAAGTGGGCGACAGGGTAGAGGTCGGTGACCTACTGGTTACTCTTCATGCCAGCACCCAGGAAGGGGCAGATAACGTCGCCTCTTCTCTTGAGGGGGCATTCCAATTATCTGAAGCGCCTGTTGAGCTGTCGGCAGCCGTGCTGGAAGTAGTCGTATGAAGGGACCACGTAATTGCTAGAAGACCCGCGCATCGCCCGCATGGCTAAGACTCTTGCGCATTACTCCCTCGGCGTGCAGCCCGGTTGGACCGTGACGATTGAGGCTGGTACGGCTGCTATTCCCCTGGTACAGGCCGTGTATGAGGAGGTCTTGCAGGTGGGTGGCCATCCGTTCGTGCTGCTCGACGCGCCAGGCGTGAAAGACTTGCTATTGCGAAACGGCAGCGACGACCAACTCACCTTCACGGACCCCTATAGGCGCATGATGGTCGAAGCGTCCGACGCTATCCTTCGCATTAAGAGCGAGGAGAACACGCGGGACGCCAACAATATTGACCCGTCCAGACAGGCGCTGTTGCAGAAGGGCTTGCAGCCGATCTCGGCAGGTTACATGAAGCGCATCGAGGAAGGCCGCCCACACTGCCTCACCCTCTTCCCCACCAACGCCTACGCCCAGGACGCGGAGATGAGCCTCGGCGAGTTTGAGGACTTCGTCTTCCACGCCTGCCTCCTCGATACCGATGCAGATCCAGCCGAGCAGTGGAAGCAAGTGTCGCGGGAGCAACAGCGCATAGTTGACTGGCTGGCGGGCAAAAAGACGGTTCACGTACAAG
>JBBSGN010000065.1:0-9119 GCA_038254085.1 Chloroflexia bacterium
AGCTTCGGCTTCTGTGGAGCATGTGGTTCGGCCATAGCAGGATCGGCGTTATAAGCGTGGCCCACGAAGCGAATCTCTTGGCGTCAGTTGACCGCACAACGGAGGGATAAGTAGTCAAGACAATCAAGGTCCGCGAAGTTATCAAGCGGCTCAAGGCGGACGGATGGTATTATGTTGGGGCTGAGGGTTCGCATCAGCATTATGAGCACACAGATAAGCCAGGCAAAGTAACGATAGTGGGCGAGCCTGGTGATGACGTAGCAATTGGCACGCTGAAATCAATTGAGCAACAGTCAGGGCTGAAGTTGAGATGAGGAGGTTCACTATGCGCTATCGGGTCCTGGTCGTACTAGAAAAGACAAATCGTAACTACTCGGCATATACGCCCGACATTCCAGGGTGCATTGCCACAGGCAAGACCATTGAGGCCACCCTGGACAATATGCGCGAAGCATTACGAACACATCTGCACGCTATGGCCGAGGATGGAGACCCAATGCCTGAGATCGCAACGATAGACGCCCAATTTCTTGATATTCAGGTGGAGCAGGCAACGAGAGTAGCTTGTTAGTGCGGCTCGCCACTGGAAGGGGAAGAGCATGGACGATCCTGACTACGAGCTAATCAAGCTGACTGGCGAGGGATATGTCACTACCATACAACTCAACCGCCCAGAGGTCCTCAACGCCCTCAATTTACAATTGATGGACGAGCTTATCCTGGCTCTGGGGCGGCTAGAAGAGAACCCGCAGGTACGCTGCGTGATAATCACGGGCAACGAGCGGGCCTTCGCTGCGGGCGCGGACATAAAAGAGATGGCCGACGCATCCTCGACCGGCATGCTTCAGCGCGACCAGTTCGCCAAGTGGGACCGCATACGCCGCTTCAAGAAGCCTCTAATCGCGGCGGTGAGCGGCTACGCGCTGGGAGGTGGCAACGAGCTAGCCATGCTGTGCGACATGATCGTGGCCTCCGAGACCGCCCAGTTCGGCCAGCCTGAAATCAACATCGGGGTGATGCCGGGCGCGGGCGGCACCCAGCGCCTCACCAGGGCCGTCGGCAAGGCGATAGCGATGGAGGTAGTGCTGGCAGGCCGCATCTTGTCGGCGCGGGAAGCTCTACAGTACGGTCTGGTCAACCGCGTGGTGCCGGTAGAAGTCTATTTGCAAGAGGCCAAGCGCCTGGCCGCCCAAATCGCCGAGAAGGGGCCGATTGCCGCGCAACTGGCGAAGGAAGCGGTCCTCAAGGCGCTGGACGGCAACCTCCAGGACGGCCTGGTGCTGGAGCGCAAGAACTTCTACCTGCTCTTTTCCACCGACGACCAGAAAGAGGGCATGGCGGCGTTCGTGGAGAAGAGAAAGCCGGAGTTCAAAGGCTCGTAAAACGTAAAACGTAAGAAGGGAGCCTCTTACGTTTTACGTGTCCGTTTCGGGCAAGGAGAAACCGTATGGACTACGAAACGATCATTTACGGGCTGGACGAGGGGGTGCTGACTATCACCCTCAACCGTCCTGACGTGCTGAATGCGTTCAACCGGAAGATGACCGAGGAGATACAGGACGCGCTGAAGAAGGCCGAGCGGGATGCGGCGGTGCGGTGCATCGTCTTTACAGGGGCGGGACGCGCGTTCTCATCGGGCGAGGACTTGAAGGCCCGCCTGGCCGAGGGGGCGAGCGACTTCGGCTCGACGCTCAAGCAGAGATACAACCCTATTATTTTGAAGATGCGGAACATCGAGAAGCCGGTGCTGGGCGCGATCAACGGGGTGGCGGCGGGCGCGGGTTGCTCGCTGGCGCTGGCCTGCGATATGCGTATCGCCTCGGAAAAGGCAAGGTTTATCGAGGTATTCGTGCGGGTGGGCCTGGTGCCCGACTCCGGCTCGTCCTTCTTCCTGCCGCGCCTGGTCGGGCTGGGCTGGGCGCTCGAAATGGCCTTCCTGGGTGATGAAGTGGGGGCCGAGGAGGCGCTGCGGCTCGGCCTGGTGAACCGTGTAGTCCCGTCCGAAGAGCTAGAAAGCGCCACCCGCGAGTTTGCTCTGCGATTGGCAAAGGGTCCCACCAAAGCCATTGGTCTCGCGAAGCGCGCCATCAACCGCGCCCTCAGCATGGACCTTGAACAACTGTTGGAATACGAAGTGCATATGCAGGAGATAGCGGGCGCAAGCGCGGACTATCAGGAGGGTCTGGCCGCGTTTGGAGAGAAGAGGGCGCCGAACTTTGCCGGTAGTTGACAGAGCCACCGCATGAACGCTACAATTAGCTAATGTTAGCCAACATTAGCTAATTGTGGTCGTTGAAAAGGAGCGTACTATGAACAACAAGCTTAAAATAAGGGTTGTTACTGCCACCGAGGCCAAAAACAGGTTCGGCGATCTGATCAAGAGCGCGTACTTGCGTCAGGAGCACCTGATAGTCAAGCGGGATGGTATTCCTGTCGTAGCAATTGTGCCAATTGACGATTATCAACGCCTATTCAACGGGCAACAGTATAATGGGCTGCCGGACATGGTATCCGAACATGACATGACCGACAAAGAAGGGTTTACCAAGATGGGCCTATCCGAGTTTTTGCAGAAAGTACACGAGCGGATAGGGGAAGTTGACGAAGACGAGGCCGAACGCGACATATTAGAAGCCGTGCGCGAAGTCAGGGCTATTAGACGTGCTGCCAATGCAGGCGATTAGGACTGTACTAGACACAAATGTGTTGGTAAGCACTCTTATTGTGCCGCATGGTAAGCCCGCCCAGATACTTGATCAATGGAGTAAGATTGGGCTTCTTATTTCGGATGATATATTGGCAGAGTTAGAGCGGGTTCTGCATTATCCTCGTATCCAAAGGCGTTACCGCGACAAAGTTAGCGAAGAGGCAATTGACGCCTATCTTGATAAAGTGCGGCAAGTAGGTCAGTTCGTGGAAGCACAGAGCAAGGCTGCTGTTGTCTGGGCAGACCCGGACGATGATGTTATTATCGCCTGCGCGGTGGACGGCAACGCGGACTGCATCGTAAGTGGTGATCCTCATCTCCTACAACTTGGCAGCTACAAGTTGGCAGCTACAAGGGTGTGCGGATCGTTTCGCCCAGCGCATTTCTCTCTTTGTTGGAAGAGCAATTGGGATGCTAGACCTGCCTGCGGACGAGCGCAGACTACTAGGAAGGTTTGGCGGCGTTTGTGGAAGAAAGGGGCCGAACTTTACGGAGAAGTGAGTTTAGAGAGCAGACTATGAAGATACACTGCTGTAGCTATATGCAGTTTCATGCTACTTAACAAGTGCGACCATCATCCTAACCCCTATGATTGTCCAGACAATATAATTCTGTATTATGATAAGACAGACAGCTATAATATCATTTATCATTGTGCATGACGGCATGGGATACGGAACAGGAGGGCGGGTAAGAATAACATTCTGCCCATGGTGCGGCAGCAATATTGAAACAAAGAGAAGAATCAAGCATAGATTGAGGTTAGGGACACGGATCAGTAAACATTCTAAGCCTCTGCCTTTCTAGTAGAGATTTGATACAGCGGCTTACTCCTATTAGATCAAGTCAGTATATGAAAGGAGAAGAGATGCCCCAAAAAATAGCGGTCCTCGGCGCGGGCACGATGGGCGCGGGAATAGCCCAACTGGCCGCGCAAAGCGGTTATGACGTGCTGCTCTACGATGTGAAGGGCGAGCTCGTGGAGCGCGGCCTGGGCAACATCAAGGCCGCATTGCAGAGCCGCGTGGACAAAGGCAAGATGCCCGCCGATGAGATGCAGGCCGCTATCCAGCGGATCAGCACGACCACGCAGCGAGATGATGCGGCGGGCAGCGCAGTCATAATCGAGGCCGCGCCCGAAGACCTGGCCCTGAAGCGCGAAATCTTCTCTTCATTGAGCAAACTGTGCCCACCCGATACAATCCTGGCAACCAACACTTCTTCCCTCTCCGTCACGGCTATCGCCGCCTCCGCCGAGCGAGCAGAGCGGGTGGTGGGAATGCACTTCTTCAACCCAGCCACGGTCATGCCTCTGGTCGAGGTGGTGGCGGGCAGTAGCACGTCGCCCGATGTAGTTGGAAGCGTCAGCCGCCTGGCAAGCAGCATGGGCAAGACCCCTGTGCTTGCCGCCGACATGCCCGGCTTCATCGTCAACCGGGTGGCCCGACCCTTCTACGGCGAGGCGCTCAAGATGCTGGGGGAAGGCTCGGCCACGATTCCCCAAATTGACGCGGCTATACGCGCTGCTGGCTTCCGTATGGGGCCGTTCGAGCTAATGGACCTGATCGGCATTGACATCAACTTCGCGGTCACGAAATCGGTCTACGAGGCATTCTTCGGCGAGTCGCGCTTCCGTCCCCACCCCATACAGCAGCGCATGGTTGAAGCGGGCAATCTTGGGCGCAAATCCGGGCGGGGCTTCTACGATTATGAGGGCGGAGAGAAGGGCGAGCCTGCGCCTGCCCAAATCGTCAACATTCCCCACAAGCGAAACGGCCTGTTCCTCCCGCCGCAACTAACCCAGGACTTCTTGAGCAGGGGCGAGATAAAACTAGCGCCCGAAGATGAAGCGCAGGGCGAGATAATAGCCCGCATACTGGCGATGATAATGAACGAAGCGGCCTTTGCAGTGGGTGAAGGCGTAGCGTCTGTGCGCGATATTGACACCGCCATGAAGCTCGGCACCAACTACCCCAAAGGCCCCCTCAAATGGGCCGACCAGATCGGCCTCGACCGCGTGTACGCCGTCCTGAAGGGCCTGCAAGACGCCTTCGGAGAAGAACGCTACCGTCCCGCGCCTGTGCTGTGGCAACTGGTCGGTTCCGGCATGTCGGGTGACGCGGCGGGCGAGGGCTTTCACACACCCGGCGAGAAGGGAATGGTATAGCTATCAAGGAGCAAACGATGCTCAACTCAACTACAGGAAAGCACCCCGAGGAGGCGGACAGCCAGGGGCGTAGGCAGTACTACGAGCAGGATATACCGCTCGCGCTCTCCTACGACGATATACTGCTGGTGCCCCAACGCACGACTGTGGCTTCTCGGCGGGAAGTTGACACCGCTACGTCCTTGTCGCGCAATATCCGGCTGAACATACCGATAGTGAGCGCGAATATGGACACCGTCACCGAGGCCGCGATGGCTACCGCGATGGCACGGCAAGGGGGTATAGGGATAATCCACCGCTTCCTGCCTATCGAGCGGCAGGCCGCCGAGGTGCGCGCGGTCAAGCGGGCCGAGTCGTTCGTGATAGCCCAGCCTTACACGATTGGCCCCGATGCGACTATTGAGCAGGCCCGCAACATTATGGAGCGGCGGGACGTGAGCGGGCTGGTAGTGGTAGACGAGCAGGGCAAGCTGGTGGGTCTGTTGTCGGCGCGGGACGTGCGCTTTGTGCGTAACCCCGACCTGTTCGTGCATGATGTGATGACGGCTCGCCAGCGCCTGGTGACGGCCCCAGCGGATATATCCCTCGAAGAGGCCCAGGAGGTATTTAGCAAGCACAAGATAGAGAAATTGCCTCTGGTCGAGAACGGTACAGTCGCGGGCCTGATCACCGCCAAAGACCTGGCCCACACGAGCGAAAACCCCCTGGCGGCGAAGGACAAGCGCGGGCGTCTGCTGGTGGGGGCGGCCATTGGGGTGATAGGCGAGGTGATGGAGCGGGCGGCGGCACTGCTGGACGCGGGGACCGACGTGCTGGTGGTGGACGTGGCGCATGGGCACGCGGACTCGGTGATAAACGTGGTGGAGCAGCTGAAGGAGCGATGGCCGGAAACGGACGTGATTGCGGGCAACGTCGCAACGGCGGAGGGCGCGTCTGACCTGATAGATGCAGGCGTGGACGCGGTGAAGGTGGGCGTGGGACCAGGCTCGACCTGCACAACGCGCATCGTGACGGGCGCGGGGGTGCCCCAGTTCTCGGCGGTGCTGGAATGCGCTGCTGTCTGCCGAGAGGCAGGAGTGCCCCTGATAGCCGACGGTGGGATCAAGGCGTCGGGCGACATCACGAAGGCGCTGGCGGCGGGCGCTTCGACCATTATGGTAGGCAGCCTGCTAGCGGGCACGGACGAAAGTCCCGGCCAGACTATCACCCGCCGGGGCCAGCGATACAAAAGCTACCGGGGCATGGCCTCCCTCAGCGCGACTACCGCCCGCCGACAGCGCGAAAAGGAACTGAGCGGCATCGCCAACCAGGAAGAGGATGAATGGCTCAGTCAGGTTGTGCCCGAAGGCGTCGAGGCGATGGTCCCCTACCAAGGCCCCGTGCGCGAGGTGCTACTGCAACTGGTGGGGGGCCTCCGCAGCGGCATGAGCTATTGCAACGCGCACAATATAGTGGAGCTTTGGCAGAACGCTCGGTTCGTGCGCGTTACGCCTGCGGGATTGAGGGAGAGCGGGCCGCACGATGTGGTGTTGGATTGACGACAAATAAAACCTCGCAGACAGAATAGAATTGGGTATGGCTAAACCTATCCTTTCAGACGAGACGAGATCTCAAATGAACATTGTGAATGTGGGGTACCGCTCAACCAACTATTACGTGATAGCAGATACCTCCCCCAGGCTACTTATAGATGCTGGATGGCCCGGAACCCTTGCGACAATGCAGCGTATATGCAACCGCATGGGCCTCCGGCTGGCGGACATCCCGTATCAGCTAATAACACATTATCACCCAGACCACGCCGGACTTGCGCAGGACCTAAGGCGCATCGGTGTTCAGCTCATAGTGGTAGACACCCAACTCGCGGGTATCCCACTCCTACGTAGCTATGTAAAGCCCCAGGACAATTACACCGAGATAGAGCTTGAGGGTAATATCCCACTCAGTGTAGCTGAGAGTCGCGCTTTTCTAGCGCGTATAGGCATCCAAGGTGAGATCCTTAGTACCCCTGGGCATTCGGATGATAGCGTTACGCTAATTTTGGATGAGGGAGTAGCCTTCACCGGGGATTTAACGTCCCCGACGGTCGTGCCCGAGGACCCGACCGATCTCGCCTACCAAAGCTGGGAGAGGATTCGCGCCAAGGGTGTAAAAACCGTCTACCCAGGGCATGGGCCGGCGTGGCATATCTAATCTTGACGATGACCTATGATGACCCATATTTAAATGCACTACGCTGTCGCCCGCAGCCTGGCCGCGATAGCCGCGAAATCAGCCGCCGCCTGGCCCTTGATACGGCCGTAGGCCTCACCCTCCTGACGCATGACGTAGGACGGGTGGTAAGTCACGATCACCTCGCTATCTTCCATGCCCGGAATCGGCAAGACGAATGGGAGCCACTGGCCGCGCTCCTCGGTCATCTTCACGTCGCGGCCCATGATCGCTTTGGCCGCCACCGCGCCCAGGCAGCAGACGATTTGCGGTTTGATTATGTCAAGCTCTCCGGTGCGCCAGATAGCGCAGGCTTTTATTTCAGGCACACGAGGCGGGCGGTTAGCGGCCCTGCGCCCTTCGCCGGTGGTCGGGCGGCACTTGACGGTGTTGGTAATCCACACCCCTTGCCGCGAAATCCCCGCCTCTTCTAAGAGAGCGTTAAGCACCTGCCCCGCCTTGCCGTAGAACGGGCGGCCCGACTTGTCCTCTCCCTCCCCAGGGGCCTCGCCGATAATTACGAGGCTAGCGGTGGGCGAACCTTCGCCGAACACCACCTGAGTGCGGGTGGCGCAGAGGTCGCACCGGCAGCATTGGAGTGCTGGCCCGCGTAGCGCAGCCAGGGCGGTGGCTTTATCGGCGTGGTACTCCGGCTCCGCCGCCTGCTCCGGCGTATCGGCCAGCATATCTTCGTGGGGCTGTATTATCTCCTCGATGCTAGAATGCGTGTGGGGTTGGGCTGCCTTTGGCATGACGGTACTCCTTCGGCTCTGTATAATGTGGGTGTGAAGCAATAGATATGCCGCTATTTGTTGACGACGGACGACGGACGACGGACGACGGACGACCGACCACCGACCACCGATCAAACGTGATACCTCATTACTCGCTACTAAGTATTCGCTGCTACTGTCGTCGGTCGCCCGAGGTCCGTCGTCGGTCGTCAACACACATCAGGAGGCCAATATGACTATTGAGCCGGAGCAGGGGTTGGAGAAAGAGGTCATATACGACGGGAAGATCATCAAGGTGGTGAAGGAGACGGTACGGCTGCCGGACGGGAACATCAGGCCACGAGAGATCGTGGTGCACCCGGGTGCAGTCGCGTTGGTGGTGGTTGATGGTGACAATAGGCTGGTGCTGGTAAAACAGTACAGGCGGGCAGTTGATAAAGTGCTGCTGGAGATACCAGCGGGCACGCGGGAGCCAAACGAGGACGCCGAGACCTGCGCCAGACGCGAAATCAGGGAGGAGACCGGCTACGAAGCGAGCAGTGTGGTTAGGCTTGGCGGTTTCTACTCGGCCCCCGGCTTCTGCACCGAATATCTCGATTGCTTCCTGATGACCGACCTGACAGAAAACCCCGCCGAACCCGTTGACGACGAGAACATCGAGGTCGAGCGCATGACCGCCGACGAAGCCTTCAAAGCGATTCAGGACCGCGAAATCTGCGACGCCAAGAGTATATGCGGCATCCTCCTTTGGAGGAATTATGAATCATGAATTACCTCCCTCAATTCACAATTCACAGGACTTACGCAAATTAGCCTGCGTCCTTCGTCTTTTATCGGTACCTAATACTACAGCCGCAGTCAGTCTGGTACAATAGTCCTTCAAGACAGGTAGGTAGTGAGGATGCTGGCTGAACAAGCGGGTGAGATGAACCCAGGTGACATACAATGGCTGCTGAACAACGCATGGGTGCGGTTGGCTCAACTACAGACGAAGCTGTGCGCTACATGAGCGTATCGCCAAACATCGTCTGCTAGCCGGACAAGTCGGGGCAAGACTGTGGTGAGCAATGACCTCAAAACTATTAGCTGCGCCCCGAGCTGGGTAGATCACCTGCAAGCCCGGGTGGATCGTCTACCGGTACCGATGTGGGTCTTCTACTTAGGGATGTGGCTGGCACTGTTCGTCGGATTCACCCTGATACAGTGGTCGGCGGGGCAGTATCGTATGGGAACGTTTTCCCCTTTTCATCTATTCTTGACGGGAGTGGCTTGGTTTGCCCTTGCCTTCGTTCACTATCTG
>JBBSGN010000066.1:0-9019 GCA_038254085.1 Chloroflexia bacterium
ATCACACCCATGACGCCGCAGGCGAAGCAGGACGACGACCGAGCCCGCGAGGCAGCCGGCCGCACCCGGCTGCAGCGGGACAACGAGCGGGCCGACAACCAACGTCCGCCGGCGCTCAGACCGATCAACCTACCCGCCCGACCACGCCCGCCGACGCCCCAGCCGCCCCCAGCACCCGCACCCAGTTGGCGGGCCTTTGCGTGAAGCCTGCCCACCCGAAGTGATCAACTACCAGCGCCGACGCCAACTGCCCGGCAATAATCGAGGCGCTCGCCACAGCCAGGCCCACGACGGGAGTGACCAGTATGGTGGAAGTCACGTAGAACGACCCGTCTTGCCTAGCCGCCCGGTGGCCGTTAGGACCGCCACCACCACCAGCCCCAGCAGGAAGGCCGCAAGCGCCCCGAATATAGCTCCGCCCGCGTGATTGCCCAGCGTGGTGTTCAGCCCCACCTGCACCGGCAGTATCGCGCCGGAGAAGAGGGTAAGGGCGAATGCTGTGCGGGAGGAGGGGCGACCGACGATGGACGACGGACGACCGATGCTAGGTGGTGTGCTATATTCAGTTTTCACACTTCACACTTCACATCTCGTCGGTCGTCGGTGGTCGGTCGTCCGTCGTCGGTCGTCATGTTCTCAGCACAATAGACACCGCCCCCGCAGCGAACGCCACCTGGGCAGCCACAGCCCCGGCCAGCAGAAAGAGGGTTACCGCGCGCTCTCTGGGTAGCGCCCACCAGCCTATGATGGCGTTGACCAGCCACACCAGCAGGCCGAACACCGGCAGGCGCAGCAGCTCCGACGGGTCGCCTATGCGATCAATCTGGGCCTGAGAGTTCCAGTGGAGAGGCAGGTGGAACGGCAGGTTCTGGTACACCAGGCTTAGGTAGCCAAAGAAGGCCACATTCAGCACCAGAGCCAGCACGAGAAGCACCCTGGCCGGCCTGTCTGCCCAGAGAGCGGCTGCCCACGTACTCGGCCCGCGCAACTCGGTGCGGACAGCGTCTTCTCCGGCGTCTTCCGCTGCCTCCTGCCTCTTCTTGATCTGGTCTACGAACCCGGCGGCGTTTTGTGGAGAGACCCCGAAAGTCACGCCTGGTGTAACAACGAATACCTGCCCCGCCACAGGCACGGTCGCCACCGACACGACGCGACCCAACTGGCGGCTCTCGCCCTCGCCCACCACATAACCGGGCACGAAGCCGGTAGCGCCCTTCCACCGCACCGTCGCGGGCCTATTGTTTACGGCCTGGTACGGCGGGTACACGGCTGCCACGTTTGCAAGGGGCACAACATGTCTTACCCCTCCACACCTGATTGATAGACGGTTGCGGTCCAGGGTATAGGCGATAGTGAAGGCGCACCACGCCATGTAGAGGAACATCCCCACAAGCAGCATGGCGAGGAAAAACGCCAGGCCGAGCAGAAATGCCCCCGTGTCAAACCCAATCGCCGTGACGCGGGCCGACAGCAGCGACCACAGCCAAAGCGCCAGCGCCAGGCAGATCAACGGCAACACCGCCAGCACAGATCGAAACGGAGATGGTTGTGGACGCCAGGTGGTCATTGGGTGAGTTTTGAGTTTTGAGTTTTGAGTTATTCTTCTTAATTCAAAACTCAAAACTCATAATTCCCGAAGGGGAGAGGCGGCCAGCATAAACCCCCGGCTTGCTATGTGGCCGGGGGTTTATAGCCTTTGCGATTGGATAGGGAAGGCGGAAGGCCGGACAGCCTGCTTTATGAAGCGACCGCGAACTGTTGCTCTACCTGGGCGGGGCGATGTGCCTCGGTGTAGACGGGGGTACACCAGTCTATATACTTTGGCATGTTGCCGCGCACCGCTTCGAAGTAGAGGTTTTGCAGCTTGCGGCCCAGTTCGCCCACGCCGCCATTGCCTACCGCGCGGTGGTCCACCGAGCCGACAGGGGCGATCTGCGCGCCCGTACCGCACAGTATCAGTTCGTCGCAGATGTAAAGCTCTGTGCGGTCTATAGTCCTCTCCACTACCGGAATACCAAGCTCTTCTTTTATCAAGGTCATCACCGTCAGGCGGGTAATGCCCTCCAGGATGTTCTCGGTGACGGGCGGGGTATAAACGGTGCCGTGCCTCAGCATGAAGAGGTTTTCCGCCGAGCCTTCCGACACATGGCCGTTGGAGTCGAGCATGACAGCCTCGTCGAAGCCGTTTAGTTGCGCTTCAGTCTTGGCAAAGGCCGAGTTGACATATGCGCCGGTAACTTTGGCCCTGGCCGGTATCATGTTGTCGTCAATGCGCTTCCACGACGACACGCCCACGTTGAGAGCGCGGTCAATATCTATGTAGTTGCCGAAGGGCTGCACCGCGATGTACATATCGTCCTTCAGGTCGTGCAGTCTGACCCCTATAATTTCTGACGATTTGTAGACCATAGGCCGTATATATGCGTCCGTGCGAATGCCGCTGCGACTGAGCAGGTCAACGGTGATGTCCACCAGTTCGTCGTCCGACTGTGGTACGTTCATAAGCAGCACGCGCGAGGAGTTATGCAGGCGCTCGTAATGCTCACGGGCGCGAAACACGTAAAGCTGGTCGCGTTGCTCGTTATAGTAGGCCCGTATGCCCTCGAAGCAGCCGGTCCCATAGCTCATCGCGTGCGTCAGAATACCAATCTTCGCCTCGCTGAGAGGGACCACTTTACCTTGAAAGTAACAAAGGAGGGGCTGTTCCTGGTTCATCTATATGTTCTCCTTGTCGGTAATGCCACGATGCCGAACGCCGCTGTCCGGCATGGGTGGGGGCTACCACGCCACCCGCCCGCATTATAACACCAGGCTAGGGGATAGACAAGCGCCCGGTCGGTAGTCGGTAGTCGGTAATAAAGGAACTGACTACCGACTACCGAGGGGTTGACACCCCTCCAAACCGCGTGCTATCATCCTGTGGTCAGATGTTACCCCCTGGGAGGAGCTTTTCCCTTGAAGATTGGTCCTAATGACCTGGTGCTGGACGTGGGCAGCGGGCATAACCCCAACCCGCGCAGCGACGTACTGTGTGACCGCTATATCGAGGACGACACCGAGCGCGGCGGCGCTATACAGGTGGACCGCCCGCTAATCGTGGCCGATGCGCACAACCTGCCGTTCAAAGACAAGGCGTTCGACTACGTGATCGCCTCGCACATCATCGAGCACATGGACGACCCGGTACGCTTCTGCCAGGAGCTAACGCGGGTGTCCAAGCGGGGGTTTATCGCCTCGCCCACTGAGCTTGCCGAGCACATGTTTTACTGGTCGTTCCATAAATGGTACGTAAACAAAGAAGTTTCACCGGTCAAAGGCGACAAGCTAATATTGCACCCAAAAGTGAATGTGCCCAACATCTTCGGCGAGTTATTTGATTATCTATACGAGTACAACCCCTGGTTCGCCCGCTTCCATCGCTCGGTGCCCGATATGTTCTGGATGGAGTACGAGTGGGACAGCGTGATCAACATAGAGATACGCGACTGCTCGCCGCTCAACCTGGAAGACCCACGCGCCCTCAAGCGCATGGTCGTACCGAGGGAATCGCTGCTGACATCGCTCAAGCGCAGTGTTATGACGCTGCTTGACGAGTTCCTGCCCAAAGCGGGCCACACCCTAATTACCAGGCTGCGCCGCCAGAAGCGCAGCCCCCGCTTCGCTCATGCCCGCAAAATCAACCTGGAAAGCATACTGGCGTGCCCCGCGTGCGGCGGCGACGTGAAGGTGCTGCGCGACGCGGTAAAATGCGCGAACTGCAACCGTGTCTACCCTATAGAGCATGGCTTCCCCATGATGCTCCTCGACCAGGAGATGCGTCACAGGCCGGAGAACGGCTCGCCCGCCACACGTGAGGTCGCGGCCACCGGCGGCGTAAGGACATAAGGCAGAAGATTCTCGGAGAAAACCCTAGACACGGGACGATTAGACCCGCGCATTGCTTGCAGTAAGCGACGAAGGACGACCGACGACGCTTACTGTTCGGTCTTTGGCATTCCTCGGCTCTAATGGTCGTCGGTCGTCTTTCGTCTTTCGTCCCTCCTCTGCTTGACAACCTGCCAACGGTTATGCTATGATTCAGGTCGCAAGCAAAAATAGAATAGTGTTGCTCTTATCGAGATGGGCGGAGGGATCGGCCCCGTGAAGCCCGGCAACCGGGTCCTGTCGTAGGGACCGTCGGTGCCAAGTCCGACAGGTATCAGACCTGAAAGATGAGAGATGAACGTGCTACGCCATGTTCTCTCGTGCCGAGGGAACTTTTTTTGTGCCTGCCTGATGTGTGAAACGTGACGCGGGACAAAGTGGGGTGGGGCGTAGCAACAAAAGGGTAGGGATGTTGCAAGCGGTCGAAGCGCAAGTAAGCAATGATGTGCCGGCTCCGGTGGTCTATATGCCGGAAGGGACTATCAGGCTGGTCGAGCGGAGCCTTTTGCCGGGGCGGCTCGACTATATTTATTGCCGGTCGGTGGACGAATTGGCAGAGGCAATACACACCCTGAAGGTGCGGGGCGCACCCGCGATAGGCGTGGTTGCTGCTTATGGGTTGGCCCTCGCCGCGAAACTTTCCTCGGCACATGATGTGTACTCCCTTCTATCCCGCCTCGAAGCCGCCGCTCGCGTTTTGCAGCGAACGAGGCCAACCGCCGTCAATCTTTCCTGGGCGCTCCATACCGTGCTTGAGACTGCACGTGCCGCACAAGCGGGCGGCATCCAGGCAATTAAGAAGGCTGTGCTAGATCAGGCCCGGCGAATTGACGAGGAGAACCAGGCCGCCAATCTGAGGATGGGGCGGTATGGCGCGGAGCTTCTTGAAGACGGGATGAATGTGCTGACGCATTGCAACGCAGGGCCACTGGCGGCGTGCGGCATCGGCACAACGCTGGGGGTTATTTACACAGCCCACCGGCAGGGCAAGCGCAATAATAACCGAGGCGGGCGTGCTACGCCCCCCGTTCGGTCCGGCGATAGAAGGCAGACAGCAGAAAGCAGTGAACCAACACCCAACACCCAACGCCCAGCGCCCAGCACCCATAACCAAATGACCACAATAATCACCGGCTCGGTTGCATACGACAATATCATGGACTTCCCGGGGCACTTCAAGGACCATATACTGCCCGAGAAGATACACATGCTTAACATCTCTTTCCTGGTGGACACCCTGAAGCGGCAACGAGGCGGAGTGGCCGCCAACATCGCCTATACAATGGCTTTACTGGGCGCGCCGCCCGCCGTGTTCGCCTCGGTGGGGGCCAATGACTGGCGCGAGTATGCCGATTGGATGGAGCGGCATGGCATAGACACCCGCTTCGTCAAGGTCGTGCCTGACGAATTCACCGCCACCTGCTACATCACCACCGACCGCGACAACAACCAGATAACCGGCTTCTATACCGGCGCTATGGCCCACGACAAAGGCCGCTCGCTGACCGAGGTGCCGCGCAACGAGCTGGGCCTGGTGGTGATCGGCCCCACCGAGCCTGAGCCGATTGTGAGCTTCACGCGCGAGTGTCAGCAAATGGGCGTGCCCTACGTCTACTCACCTATCTGGCAGATCATACGCCTGAGCGCAGAGGAGTTGGCCGAGGGGCTGCGCGGCGCAAAAGTGGTGATCGCCAACGATTACGAGTATGAGATGATCAAGAACAAGACCGGCCTATCGCAGCGCGATATATTGGACCACGCCGAGATGGTGGTCACCACCAAGGGCAAGCATGGTTCGACTATTATGACTAGGGACGAGGTAGCCGCCGTACCACCCGCCACACCCAAAGAGATAGTAGACCCGGTGGGCGCGGGCGACGCTTATCTGGGCGGGCTGGTGTACGGCCTGGAGGCAGGCATGGACATAGAGAGGGCGGGCCGCGTAGCCTCTCTAGCGGCTGTGTACGCCATCGAGCAGTACGGTACGCAAGCGCACAATTACACGCGCGATGAGTTCGCGCAACGCTATACGGAAAACTTTGGCGAGGAACCTGTTGTCACCGAAGCACTTAGCGCCACACCACAGGCGAGATAGGAGACTCTATGCCCAAGCACATCCTGGTGATCAATGATACGCAGGAGATTTTGGAGCTTTTTAACGACATACTGCACGAGGAAGCCGGGTACGAAGTAACGCTGTTCTCCTTTGAGCCATTGATGGTGGAGAAGGTGAAGGAGATCAACCCCGACTTGATAATCAGCGACCACGTATTCGGCGAGGAGAAGGTGGGTTGGCAGTTCCTCCAACGGCTAAAAATGGACCGCGAGACCGCCGACATCCCGATGATCATATGCAGCGGAGCGATCAAAGAGCTACGCGAGATGGAAGGATATTTGGTCTCGAAGGACGTGGGCGTACTGTTCAAGCCGTTCGACGTTGACGAGTTGCTTGAGCTAGTCAAGAAGAAACTGGGCGAAAGCCCAGGGGAGATACCGGGGGAGACCCCAGTCAAGCGTAAGAAAAAGAAGAGTTGATTCTGCCCGGTGAGCAAATTGGCGGGAGTCATTAGCAAAACAAAACCAAAAGGGAGAGTGAACACAAATGGTAGTACAAACTGAACAAAAGGCTGAACAAAAGACAGCACAGAAAGCTGGCATACCCACGACCGAGGGCGCGCCGGTCAAGTCGCACGTGAAAGACTTGAGCCTGGCCGAGCGGGGTGTGCGGCGCATCGAGTGGGCCGAGGCCGAGATGCCGGTGCTGCGCCAAATCAAGGAGCGTTTCGAGCGCGAGAAGCCTCTGGAAGGGCTTCGCCTGGCGGCCTGCCTGCATGTGACCGCTGAGACGGCCAACCTGATGCGCACGTTGCAGACGGGCGGAGCCGACCTTGCGTTGTGCGCCTCTAACCCACTGTCCACCCAGGACGACGTGGCTGCCGCGCTGGTGCAGGAGTACGGCATCTCGACTTTCGCCATCAAGGGCGAGGACACCGACACCTATTACAGCCACATCGTGGCCGCGCTGGACCACCGTCCCCAGATCACGATGGACGATGGGGCCGACCTGGTCTCCTCGATGCTCTTCATCGCGCTCGACCGGCTGAACGACGTCCACCCGAAGGTGCGCGAATGGGCGAGCGGCCTGCCTGAAGAAGAGCGGCATTCGCTCCTCAGCGACGTGATCGGTGGCAGCGAGGAGACCACCACCGGCGTTATCAGGCTGAAGGCTATGGAGAACTCCGGCGTCCTCAAGTTCCCCATCATCGCGGTGAACGAGTCGGACACCAAGCACCTGTTCGACAACCGCTACGGCACGGGCCAAAGCACTATTGACGGCATCCTGCGGGCCACCAACATCCTGCTGGCGGGCAAGATAATAGTGGTGTGTGGCTACGGTTGGTGTGGGCGCGGCATCGCCATGCGGGCGCGTGGCATGGGCGCTCGCGTGGTCGTAATCGAGGTGCAGCCGGTGCGCGCGCTTGAAGCGGTCATGGAGGGCTTCGAGGTGATGCCCCTCATGGACGCGGCCCGACTAGGTGACATCTTCATCACGGTGACGGGCGACCTGAACGTGATTGACCGCCAGCACATGGAGGTTATGAAGAGCGGGGCGATCCTGGCGAACAGCGGCCACTTCAACGACGAGATCAACATCCCGGCGCTTACCGAGATGGCGGGCGGGCGCGGGCGGGAAGTGCGCGACTTCGTAGAGGAGTTCAAGCTGCCCGACGGGCGCACGCTGTATCTGCTGGCCGACGGACGCCTGGTCAACCTGGCCGCTGCCGAGGGCCACCCGCCCAGCGTAATGGACATGAGCTTCGCCAACCAGTCGCTGGCCGCCGAGTACCTGGTGAAGAACGGCCCACAACTCGAGCCGAAGGTGTACGTCATACCCCAGGAGCTAGATCATGAGATAGCCCTCCTCAAGCTCCTGTCAATGGGCATACACATAGACAAGCTAACCGAGGAGCAGAAGAAGTATCTGGCTTCGTGGGAGAGTGGGACGTAAAACGTAAAGCCGTAATGCGTAATTTTATCAGTTCGCACATTACATTTCACATATGGCTTGCTTGCAGTTAACTAACATATTAGGGGGAAAATCATACCATGGCAAAAGACACACAAAACCAACACGAGTCAACCTTTATGTCCTCACCTCAGCTATTCCTCACGTCGGAGTCGGTGACGGAGGGGCACCCAGACAAGCTATGCGACCAGATTTCCGACGCGGTGCTTGACGCGATCCTGTCGAAAGACGCGGACGCGCGCGTGGCCTGCGAGGCCGCTACCACTACCGGCCTAGTGGTGGTGATGGGCGAGATCACGACGGACGCCTGGATTGACGTACAGAAGATAGCCCGCGAGACGATCATGCACGCGGGCTATACGCGGGCCAAGTACGGCTTCGATGCGGATACCTGCGCTGTCGTGGTGTCGCTCCACGAGCAGTCGCCGGATATTGCCCAGGGCGTGGACAATGCACTGGAGGCCAGGAAGGGCGAGATGACAGACGAGGACATCGAGCAGCTAGGCGCGGGCGACCAGGGCATGATGATTGGCTTCGCGTGCAACGAGACCGAGGAGCTAATGCCTCTCACTATATCGCTGGCACATAAGCTGACCAAGCGGCTGGCCGAGGTACGCAAGAACGGCACGCTCAAATGGCTGCGGCCCGACGGCAAGGCGCAGGTGACGGTCGAATACAGCTACGGCAAGCCCAAGCGCGTAGACGCGGTGGTGGTGTCGGCCCAGCACGAGCCGACCGTCAGTCAGGAAGAGATAGCCGAAGCGATCAAGAGAGAGGTCATTAAGCCTGTGATCCCGGCCAATCTACTGGATGATAAGACGAACTACTACATCAACCCCACCGGCAGGTTCGAGACGGGCGGGCCGAAGGGCGACGCGGGGCTGACCGGGCGCAAGATCATCGCCGACACATACGGAGGTATCGCTCGGCATGGAGGGGGGGCTTTCTCGGGCAAGGACCCGACGAAGGTGGACCGCTCGGCTGCCTACGCGGCGCGCTGGGTTGCCAAGAACATTGTGGCGGCTGGTCTGGCCGACCGGTGCGAGATACAGTTGTCGTATGCTATCG
>JBBSGN010000067.1:0-8982 GCA_038254085.1 Chloroflexia bacterium
CACCTGCCCCAACAACGGTCATAAGTGGCGTCAAACATAGGAAAATATAGATACATGCCGAGGCCGTCGGGAGTGTCGGTCGAAGCGTCATAAATATGATCATATAGCGTCTGGCACGCTGAATTCGTGGCACCCGATGACGATTTCAGCCACCAGCCGGCGGCCTGGTACCCGTACTGGATGTACGGGACCTTTACCCAAGTGGCCTCGGGAGGGAAGATGCTGGGATCGGGATTAATTGTACTTCGGTAATGTTGCGTTGGCCCGTAACCGTTTGCGTTGGCGTACGCTGGGCACCATGTACTCCAGTTGGAACTCGTAACTGACGGGTTGAAGCCACATGAAAGCCAGGCCTTAGCTACAGTCGCCGAGCCGCCAAGCCCGTTAAAGTCTACCCAGCCCCAGTTACCTCCGCCCTGGGTGGTGTCTCCATCTATCAGGACGTAGGTCTGGCCGAATTGGATCTGGTTGATGTCAAGGGTGCTGGTGAAGAGGCCCAGAGGCAGCAGGCTGACATCGCTGGTGGTGTTGGTCACCTCGACAAAGGCAGTGGCTCTCGCCGTTGCGCTGATAGTGCTCCACCCGAGGATCCTCGCGAAGTATGCCCCGGTCTCGGCGCGCCCGTTCACGGTTATGCCGATTGCGCCCAACGTCCAGGGCACCTCGCCGTTCTCGCCGACATGGCACGGGGGTAAGCCAGGCGCCCAGCCACAGGGGTTACCGCCGTTGCCGTTTGCCTGGACGGTCACGATGTGCTTCTTGCCATCCACAAAATATGCCTCGACTGAGCTCGAAACGATACCGTTAGCCGCAGCGTACTGATTTAAGGTTGACTTTATTTGGGCCTCCTGGTCTGCCGTGCCAGGCACATCACCATTATTCGATGGGTCTTGAAGAGCGGCTTCGTATTGCTTGAGGAAAAGCTTGGTACCTGCGATGGCAGCGCCGTCCGACCCATTTTGCGCCGCGCGCCGTTCGGTGTACATGGACCCGCCGTCAACAGCCAGCCCCACGGCAGCTACCAGGACAATAGACGAGAGGGCAATGATCACGGCGGCTTGTCCGCGCGTACGCCGTGACAAGAATGGCATCTTGAGGCGACAGTCTGGTGCCTGGCGAGGGTCTGTGGACGCCTCTAGCCTAGATACCTGTCCTACCCCCACGCGTCGAATTCTATTGGATTTTTTCATTTGCCTTTCTCCTATAACATGTCTACGGGCAACTGTTATTTTGTTTTGCAGCGTAGGAGCTTGCCGTCATCTGTTGGACGCTGGACTTGCGAATTGTCACGCTCTGCGTGCCCAATAAGCCCGGCAAGAAGAGGTCGGTGATCGTGTAGGCCACTGTTACGGTTATGTTTTGCCCGACGCAGCGCGTCAAGCAGTTGCCGGGGCTAACAAGCACGGAGGCCTGAGAAGGCTGGCGGATGACGAGGCCACGGTCCTGAGCCACCCTACGGGCGCGGTCTTGAATATTCTGGTTGGCAACTACAGGGAACTCCGCGCAGCCTGTGGGATAATTGGCGTCACGGTCGGGCTGTAGCGCCCCAAACGCAGCCCCCTCGCCCGCCATGTTCGTGACTACCACCGCAGTATAGAACGCGCGGCCAAAGTCGGTAGCTGCCGCCAGCAGCAGCGCGAGGAACAAGCCAAGCAACGCCATCTCCAGGAGCGCCTGACCCTTGCGCTTGTGCCCCACCGTGCGTGGGCGTCGAATCCGTCTTAGCATAGTTTCCCCTTGTGTACTCCTCGCTATGGGCAAGTGCTAGCCCCTGAAATACTGCCGGTAGCGGCCGCAGGGGTGAGAGGTGGGTTCGCTGCCGTCACATCTATGGTCATCGTGCCTGCATAGTTGTAGGAACCGATACCGCAACCTCCATAATCACCCCCGCCGAGGTTGGGCAATGCGAAGGGTGTACCCACTGGGGAACCGTTTGACTTAACCACACCCGTTACAGTCGCCAATGCCAATGCAGTCCCGCAATTGTCTGTGACGTGAACTCTGATCTTAAGCGGGTTTGAGCCGCCGGTGTTCTTTATGAATGCCGATATGCTGTAGATGGCGACGCTGGTCGGAGTGCAAGGAGGCAAGGTGGCTGTCGCGGTTGGCGTGGCCCCCGCTGCTGTCTGCGTTGCTGCTACAATAGCGGTCTGGGTCCAGCCGGCCCCTACCGTTGCTGTCGCAACAGCCTGAGCAGTTTGCGTGGCCCCCGCTCTAGCAGTCTGAGTGGCGCCCACATCGGGCGGCGGGGCAAGGCCACCCGCGAAGTCGCAGGGGGGCGCATCGCTATTCCCTTTGGTGCGCAGGGTTCTGGCGGAGCGCATCTGGACGTTGATTCCGTTCGGCGCAAACTTACTGATAAAAGGCAAGATAAAGTCGAACCTGTAGCTGGTCTGAACAACGATGCGGTTACCGAAGGTGGCGGCGGCGTCGAGGTCGTTAAGGTTGGCCAGGGGCAGAGGCGTTTCATCTCCCTTGTCGTACCAGAACGTGATTTGCACATCGGATCGGGGAATGCCATAGATCTTATCTGCGGCCTTATCAATGACGTCACATGGACCATTAGCAACCACTATCTGGGTTGGAATTACGGTGCCCCTATAAGTTGGGTTGCCGCTAACATAGGTGACCAGAGCATTGGGAACAACTTCACGAGGCCGGACGATGCCATAACGCGATCCTTCCTGGGCCGCGTTACTAATCACGTTATAAACAAAGAGGAAACGGGCCATCTCTATGACGCCCATGATCATAAAGAAGAGGAAGAAACTCACCAGCGCAAACTCGACCAGGCTTTGGCCTCTGGCCCTGCGGGTGGCGTACCTGTTGCCCAGCTTGACCGCCACCAGCTTGCGGCCCGACCGCGCTACGACAACGTCGCCTATAGCGTAGAGGACAAGCGCCGCCATCAATATCGCGGACACCGGCGTTTGCACCGGCCCGCCCCACTGCATGTTGCCCAGTACCGTCAGGAAAAGGGCGATAGTAAGCAGCGCATAGCCGGCGGTCCTGCGGCTTCGCGCCGTCCTGTCGCCGTGCAGGAGTGACTGTAATGCCCCCAAAAGGGCGATTGGCTTGCCGCTATTACGCCTGGATGCTTTCATTGCCCACCTAATGAATAAGCTAACCCTTGTCCTGTATATCAACCGGCTCGATGGCCTGTGCCCCGCCGAAACGCCGGTGCAGCCATGTTTAGCAGCGCAGCTAGAGAATGAGACGGCGGGCCTGCGCAGACTCTGCTGGTTCTATTATGGGGCTATTCGCGGGATAACAGAATGGGAATTATGTCCCAGATAAGCCTACCGAAAGTGCTAAGAAAGTAGTAGAGGAAAGAGGACCTGAGAGGAGGTGCTTACGCACGAAATGAGTACCACATGATTAGTACCTATGAGGGTGCACTCGGGGGAGGGAATCGAGAAGGCTTGGCCGTACCGCTTGCAGAGGACACGCCGGTCCAGCACGGGCGCTATTCGCCAGCCGCTTGCAAGACCCGGTCGTAAAGTTGCTGGGTAATCCAGAAGCCTGCTTGCGCGATCAGGTCGTCGAGGATAGGTCTGATGGAGGGAACAACGCCTCGCTGTTTGGCGTCAATGAGCAGCCCCAATAAGCCCACGCGCCTCAACCCCAATCGGGAAGCGGCCTCCCGCCCCTTGCGTTCATCCAGCAATACCAGGTCTGCGTTCAGTTCGACTGCTAATGCAATAGCCTGGGCTTCCCTACGTCCAGGTCAATCTGTAGTGCGCGAGCAAGCGCAAGATTACTCACCTGCCTGGTTTCGATCCAACTAAGCGTCTGTATTTCCTTAGCGCCCGGTTTTCCCGCGCCTGTAATAGCAATTTCGTCAAAGACAGCCCGGGGAATGCTAACACCACCATACAGTTGCCGCACTATATCTAAGCGTCCTATATAGGCCAGGTTAATAATAGGCGAGGTATCGCTGACTACAATCACGCTCTGTTCGGTTTACGTAGGGCAGCTAGGTCTTCTTCCAACTCAGCTACGTCGTAATGGATCGGAATCTGGCGGCTGGCAAGCAGATGTTGGAACTGTATGCGGTTCATTCCGGCGAGACCGCTGGCCTGCCCCAAGGTTAGCTTTTCCTTTTGGAAGAGCAGCACCGCCATCTCTTGCAACAACTCAGCCTCCGACATGCCCGTAGCCTGCAAAATCGCTTCTGGAATTATCACACTCATTGACTCTCTCCTATTCAACCGAGTAGATACTTGGTATTATACACCGCTATCCGAGAGCCAGTCGCTCACCGCGCCTGGCAGGTTGGCGGTCGGCCCCACCTTGATGGTGCATTCGGGAAGGGAGTTGAGGAAGGCCTGGCCGTACCGCTTGGACAGCACCCGGCGGTCCAGCACCGCCACCACCCCCCGGTCGCTAGCACTCCTAATCAGGCGACCAAAACCCTGCTTGAACTTGAGGATCGCCTGAGGCACCGAGTACTGGTTGAAGGGGTCCTCGAACCCCTCCGAGCGGGCCGCGAACACCGGGTCGGTCGGCACCGAGAAGGGCAGCTTGGCTATCACCAGCACCGACAGCGCGTCGCCCACTACGTCTATCCCTTCCCAGAAGGACGACGTGCCGAGCAGCACGGTGCGCGGGTCGTTCTTGAACCGTTCCAACAACTGCCGCCGCGAGCCGTCTATGTTATGCCCCAGCACCATGATGCCCGCGTCCTCCAGCGGCCTCTGTATCGCCCGGTAGGTGGCCCGCACCGCGCTGTGCGAAGTACACAGCACCAGCGCCCGCCCCTGCGACGCCTTGCACATCTCTACCAACGCCTGCTCAAGGCTGCGCTGGTAGCCCGCGGAGCCAGGCTCCGGCATGTCGCTGGGCACGTATACCATTGTCGTGCGCTCGTAGTCGAACGGGGAGGATAATTGCAACTCTTCCCCACTATGCAGGCCGAGTCGCTCGCGTATGTACGAAAAATCGTGCTCGGTGGAGAGGGTGGCCGAGGTAAGCACGACAGTGCGCTTCTGAGAGAAGAGATAGCGGTCGAGCAGGTCGCCCACATGCAGAGGGGCGCACCGCAACGCCACGTCGCCCCCTTTCACCCGCGCTTCCAGCCAGTAGACCGACCCTTCATCGGGGTTGGTGATGGCGGCGTTGGCGTCGGTGCGTATCTTGTGAACGTTCACGCAGTAGTTACGAAGCTCTATCAGCACGTCCGAATAGCGCGCCACCCCGTCCCCACCCGCCTGCCGTGGCATCGCGTCCCAATCGAGGTCGCCCAGCGTGCTGCTGATCCGCTGCAACCCGTCCTCGATGGACTTCAGTTGCAGGCCCAGGTTGTCCCAGGTTATCTCGACCTGCCCCCAGGCCGGGTGGCGGCGCACTTCGCCGGTGATGCGCTGGCGCAGATCATACACATTCTGCTCGTCCTGGTAAACATCAAGCACGCCAATTAGCCCGGCGAATAGTTCTACCGCCGACTGCCGCGCCCGCACTATCGTGGGCCGCAGCCCGGCGATTACTTCATCAACGGCCAGCAGCAAATTGCGTGTGATACCGGGGCGTGTCCTCTCCCCCGACTTGCCCTCCTGCCCCCTGCCAACCTCCGAGGCGAGCGCCGAGCGCAGGCGGCTAAGGAAGTCGTCCGAACGCTCCTTGGACGAGGAGTTAGGGTCCACGCTCAGTTCGTCCAACAGCTTGACAAGCATAGGGCGACTGTTAGTGAAGCCGAGCGCGTCGGTGGCCTCTTCCTCTAAATTATGCGCCTCGTCTATGATCAAGTGGTCGTAGTCGGGCAGCACCCCACCGCCCATCGCCAGGTCGGCCAGCAAGAGGGCGTGATTTACCACCAGGATGTGCGCGCCTCCCGCCCGCCTCCGCGCCCTGTCGAACAGGCACAGTCCCTTCTGGTTGACCCGGCATTCGTACAGGGGGCAACCCTCAGGCGACACGCATATATGGTTCCACACCTCGTTCTCGGCGTTCAAGAGGAGCAGTTCGTTGCGGTCGCCCGTGCCGGTCTCGGGCAGCCAGATCAGCACCTTTACCATGACGCGCAACTGTTCGATAGTGGAGGGCGCGCTATGCCTGAACGAGTACCACCGCCGCAGGCAAACATAGTTGCTCTTCCCTTTCAGGAGGGCGGAGCGGAACGGCGGCGAAGTTAGTTTTGAGTTTTGAGCTTTGAGTTTTGAGCCCGCAATTGCGGGGTCTGTCTCTCCATTCCGGCCACTGGCGCCTTCCAACACGCGATGTAACAGCGGCAAGTCCTTTGTGAAGAGTTGGTCTTGCAGGTTGATGGTGTTGGTGGAGACTATCACGCGCTCGCCTGTGCGGAGTGCGTACAGAACGGCGGGCAGAAGGTAGCCGAGGCTCTTGCCGGTGCCTGTGCCCGCCTCGACTATCAGGTGGTGGCCCTTGTTGAATGCGCTGGCGACCGCCTGGGCCATCTCGACTTGCTGGGGGCGGTACTCGTACTGGCCGAACGCCCTCGACATGGCCCCGCCCGGCTTGAGTTTGGCCTCGATCTCGGTGTGGTCCACCGGGTAGCGGCCCTCGAAGCCGGTGCCCTCCGGCATGTAGCCATACTCCGACTCGTTGCCATCCGCATCGTCCGCGCCACGCAACACGCCCACGTCCAACTCCGCGTCGGATAGTCCCTTCGACGCCAACTGTGAGCGTATCGAAGAGCCGATACCCGCCGAGAAGGCCGTCTTCGCCTTCTCGTGCTCGACCTCCTGAAAGAGTAGGCGCAGAGGCCAGTCGCTGCGCGCGGTGGCCCTGCCAATCTCGCTCAACACCTCAAAGGATAGCTCCTCTATCCGCAGACGCAGGGCGAGGAACACGCGCATGGTCAATTCGGCGTCCGCAACCGCACGATGGGCCCGCTTCTCTTCGGGGTCTATCCCCAGCTTGCGCGCCACGGACCGCAGGTTGTACACGGGGGCCTCCGGCACCAGCAGCGTCGCCAGCTCGAACGTATCCCATGCTACGTTTTTGAGCTTGATACCCGCGCGCGCCAGCATCGCCAGGTCAAGCTCCACCGATTGCCCAATCACAGGCGAGTCGCCCACGAACCGAATGAAGTCGGGCCCAACCTGGCCGATATGTGGCGCGCGCGCCACATCGCTGCTCTTTATGCCAGTTAGCTGGGTAACCTTGTATGGAACCGGCTGCGACGGGTGCACGAAGCTCTCCCAACGGTCTATGATGCGGCCGTCCAGGAACTTTACAGCCCCAATCTCTATCACCTCGTCCCGCTCCGGCTGCATACCCGTAGCTTCGAGGTCGAGTGCGATGTAGGCTCTTGACACGGACTCGTAAAACGTAAAACGTGAAACGTAAGAAAGCGTCTCTTACGTTTCACGTTTTACGTTTCAGTACCCCCTCTCTCCAACCACAAGGTTTCCTAGCGGTTCGTTGCGTAAGTAGCGGGACAGATTGTCGCAGAAAAGGTCGGTGGCGCGGCGAGCGTAGTAGGGGTTGGAGCCGGACACGTGGGGCGTTATCAGCACGTTGGGCATGTCCCACAGTAGGCTGCTTTCCGGCAGAGGCTCCTCGGCGAACACGTCCAGGCCGGCGCCCGCTATCCTCTTGTCCCGTAGTGCCTCTATCATCGCCGCTTCGTCCACCAGTGCGCCTCGGCTGATATTGATCAGCACCGCGCTCGACTTCATCGCCTCAAACTGCGCTTTGCCTATCATGCCCTCGCTTTGGGGGGTGCGCGGCGCGGCAATCACTACGTAGTCGCTCTCGGCCAGCGCCCTGTTCAGGTCGGCTATCGGGTAGAACCGCTCGACCGCATCGAGACCGGGCTGTTCCTCGGCTATGGACGCGCGCACGGTCACGACCTTCATGCCGAGGGCGTGGCAAAGGGCCGCGGCTCGCCGGGCAATCGGCCCATAACCTACCAGGCAGACCGTCTTGCCTCGTGCTTCGCCCGCAGTGTACCGCGCCCACTTGCGCCGCGCCTGGTTATGCACCGCCTGATCGAACCCCCGACCGAAGTAGAGGATCATAGCCAATATATGCTCCGAGATAGGCACCTCGTGGATGCCGCTGGCCGTCGTGAGCACCAGGTCGGGGTGGCGTTGCAGCAGACCCTCTCCCAGCACCCGGTCCGCCCCGGCGCTGGCAAGTTGCACCCACCTTAAATGCGGAGCTTTGTCCGCCCACTCAATAGGGAAACCGAAGCCGAAAAAGACCTCGGCCTGCGCCAGCAAAGCCTCTATTTGGACTTCGCTCAGGGGTTGCGCATTGTCCCCTGCGCCTTCATACGTTTTCAACACCTGGACGCGCGGGTCTACCGACGCTATAGCGTCTAAATACTCTTGTTCCAGAGGAAAATGGACGAGCACGGGGACAGCTTGCCGTGCAGCGAAGATTTGCCCGCTGTTGGGCGCGGGACGGTTACCGTTTGCGGATGGCTCAACATCCACGTGTAGAATACAGCTCTTTCTAGCGCAGGGAAGTCACGCAGGCGAGCCATGCTCAATGTGCCTGCCAACGCCGCCTATTCTACACTAAACAGCGATAAGGCGCAACCGGGATCGTAAAATAGGTTCAGGCAACAATGGAGGGCTAATCAAAAATCCCCTAAACGCAAAGACGCAAAGACGCAAAGAGTTTTATTGTTGAGGTTAGGGTACGGAGACCGCAAACCGCCAACCTCTCACTTATTCTCTGCGCGTCCTTTGCGTCTTTGCGTTTCAACCCCCGATTATTGGCGAGACCTATGTTTTACCCACAATTGACTCCGCGTACCCGCCCTCCTATAATGCTGTCACCCCTTACCGGCTGGAGATGGGGTGCGTTGGTTCACACCGACGCGACTTATCGCACCCATAGAATAGAGACCAAGTACAGGAAGGAGACGAGAGCATGAAACGCATGAACGGTCAGAGGTATACACGAACGCCCCGCACCACTGTAGTCGCGGTCACGGCTCTGCTCGTGCTGACGGTTGCGAGTAGCGGGGCCTGGGGCGCGGCGGCGAGCCCCCCACACGCAGATACCGCC
>JBBSGN010000068.1:0-8899 GCA_038254085.1 Chloroflexia bacterium
GTCCACAAGCTGATTTCGGGTGTGGCAGACAATTCGACCCAGACCCACTACGTGACGACCTTCTATGATAGGCAGGCGAACGACGGCACGCTGTCACGCTTGACCCAGCAGGTCACTTTCCGTTGGAGTGGGCGCTATGAGACCGAACTGCTGCTCCGTGCGGCGGACTACAAGGTGGAACAGGTATACGGTGGGTACGATTTGCAGGGGTTCAGCGACGATAGCGCGCGGATGATATTCGTGGGGCGCACTTAACCCCGCCGCACAGCGACCAATCCTTCCAACTGGCGCACCGTGAGGTCGGCGAGGCTTGGGACTACCAATTGGGCGCCAGCTTCGCGCAGCGTCTCTTCCGTCTGGTTGTTGGTCACGCCGATGCAGGCCGCCCCCGCCGCAACGCCCGCCTTTACCCCAGCGGGCGCGTCCTCTATCACTACGCCGTCTCTCGGGTCTACGCCCAGGCGCTGAAAGGCCAGCAGAAAGACCTCCGGGTCGGGCTTGCCACGCGACACGTCGTCGCCCGACGCTATCGCCTCTATGTAGCCGGAGAGGCCGGTCGCCTCCAGCAGAAGTCGTATGTTCTCGAGCGGGGCCGAGGAGCCGATAGCCTGCTTCCACCCCGCCTGCTTCAAGGCGGACATAAGTTCGGCCACGCCAGGCAGAGGCTGAAGCGAGGTAGCTTCGCGGCGGAAAAAGCCCTCCTTGCTGGCTGACATCCGTTCGATTTCCTCCGGGTTCCCGACCTGCCACATGGAGCCGATTATGTCGTTGTTGCGTCTGCCGAAAATGGCCTGGAAGTCGCTGTCGGGATCGTATTCCACTCCGAACTCACGCGACATAGCCACCCAGGACGCATTATGCGCGTCGGCGCTGTCCACTATTACACCGTCAAGGTCCCAGACAACTGCTCTGTTCATAGATGCCCCTTCTTAACGGACGACCGACGACCGACGACCGATGCTTGGTAGCTATCAGCTATCAGCTTTATCTGCCTTCTGCCTTCGTCGGTCGTCGGTCGTCGGCGTCGGTTATCAGAAAATGACAATCTCTGCCTCCGCGAATCCGTCTTCGACGCGCAAGAGGGCCGCCGACAGGGAGCCGCCGAAGCGTGGTTGCGTGCCTGCGGAGCCAGGGTTGAGGAACAGCACCCCGCCCTCGCGCCCAACCAATGCAATGTGGCTGTGGCCGCCTATAGCGATATTAGGTGTTGGCTCCGGCAGGCGTGAGAGCCACGGCCGGGGCTTGCCGCCTATGTGGGTCATGTAGATGTCTGTGCTGGCAAGCTTAACTCGGACCTCGTCCGGCAACTCGGCCACCCTGCCCTCGATGTCTATATTACCACGCACCACAAGCACGGGCGCAAGCCGCGATAACTCTTCAATCACCGAGTACTTGCCCACGTCCCCGGCGTGCAAAATCGTCGCCACCCCGGCCTCTCGGAACAGAGGCATCAAGCGTGGGTGAAGCGAACCGTGAGTGTCGGATAATACGCCGATTAGCATGGACTCATAAAACGTAAAACGTAAAACGCAAGAAAAAACTCCTACGTTTTACGTTTTACGGCCTGTACATCTGCCTACCCAATAAGCCTAGTAGCACGTCGTAGGGAGGGTTGTTCTCTGGGTGGTATTCGAAGCGGGCGCGCTCGAAGTATTGGACGACGTAGGTCTTGCCGTCGGTGCTTTGCTCCTCGAACTGGTCGGAGAGGGGGAGGCCGACTATGGGTATGCCCAGCTTGCGCCACCGTTCGAGGAAGTGGCCCCAGACACAGTGGCCGGTCTCCTTCGTGCATATAGATTCTACGCCGGTTGGCGGCGGTATGCGTGGGAAGGTGCGCCCCTTCACAAGTTGGCTGCCGAGCAAGCCGAGCAGCACTTCGGCCTGGGTGCCCGCGTATTCGGGATGGTACTCGAAGCGAGCGCGCTCGAACCACTGCACGATGTACTCCTTGCCGTTGGTCTGGCTCTTTTCAAGGCGCTCGCCGGTGAGGGCGTATCCGAACAGAGGCAAGGCCCCGTTGTTTTGCCAGTACGGCTCGAAACGCTTGGAGGGCACGAAGCCGGTGGGTGACGACTTATCTGTGGCGGGGTCGAGGCTGGACATATTCTGGGTGCCCGGATCTACCACGTAGATAGGGTCTTCGCTGATGGAGAGAGATACCGCGCCTCCGCTCACCGTAGCGTCCAGCTGCTTGCCCATGTCGGTGAAGACCTGCACGTTCGACCTGGACACGGACAGGCTGACCGTCTCGGGGCCGCCTAGCTTCCAGATAACGTGAACAACGTCGTCGCCCCTGGCGAACTTGTAATGATAGCGGTCGAATTGCGGCTGCCAGCGATTGGGCACTGAGCGCATGAGCGGACCTTGTGATAGGAAGGTCGCACCCGCAAGCTGCTGGGTCAATACTTTGTAGGTGGTGTAAGAGGGCTTGTGGCTGAAGTCCGTTCGCATGATCGCCATGTTGCCCCACAAATCTTCAGGACCCGCGTTGAACTTATCTTTCAGTTGGAAGTAGTCGAACTGGGTGACGTTGGGAGCCGCCATCGCAATCGCATAGAGACGCACCAGCCGCCTCGCCTGCTCCTCCTCGGAGACGCCTAGCGAGCCACAGGTGCAGGTTGAATAGCCGTCTTCGGTGATCCATATATCCTTGTTGGGCGCACCGTGCGATTGGAGCCACTTATAGCTCATGTCGAGGCGGTAGGGGAAGTTCTGTACAACCGTGTTCGGGTCGGTGCTTTCCGGCGGTCGGTCGGGCATGTAGGGGTGGATGGATAGCACATCGAAGTTGAGCTTACCCCCGGACGCGGCTACCACATGGTCGAGGAAGACCATGCCGCCGTTGCTGTAGTCGTGTATAGACAGGCCGCCTATCAGCACGGTGGCGTTGGGGTTGGCCTTCTTGATAGCGGCGTAGCTCCCGGCCAGCATCTGGGCGTACACGGCGGCCCGGTTGCAGCCGTCGCACTTAAAGGTCATCTCCACATCAGGCTCGTTCCAAATCTCCCATACGTCAATGCGCCCCGCGTAGTGGGCGGCTGCCGCGCCCGCGAAATCTACGAAGTCCTGCGGGTTCTGGGGCACATGCCAGTACCAATCCGGCACCTTTTCGGATACGCCCGACGCCCAGGAAGGGGTAGTCTGAATCGTGCCGACTACGCTTATACCCTTTTGCAGCAACTGGTTGATCCAGTAGTCCATGTCTGCCCAGTTGTACGCGCCCTTTCTTAGCTCTAGGTTGGCCCACGATATTTCTTCGCGGCTCCAGCGCACGCCGAGGTCCTGGGATGCGCCGAGCAAGGCCAGCCTCTCCAGCTTGGGTCGCTCCTGGCCGGTTACGTATAGGTCCATACCGAAGAACGACTTGTGGGGTATGGGCGAGGCGACGGCCCGTTCAACCGAAGCAGCGTTGCCAGCAGCTAACAAGGGGAAAACGAATGCGAGAGCAAGCAGCACCCGCACGAAACGCATAGATGATTTCATCCGAAAACGGCTCAATTCTAGGGATAAGGACCAGCGGGATAGTAGCCGGGGCAAAAGAATTATAACGACCTTTCGTGATACGGGTCAAGACGGACGACCGACTACCGACGGCTGACGAAGTGTGAAACATGATTACTGACCACCGTAATCGGTCGTCCGTCGTCGGTCGTCCGTCTGTTGACAGACGGCGCGGCACGTGCTATAAGTTTATCACACGGCGAGTCCGCTGAAGTTGACTGAAAGGGGGAACCGGCTGATGGGCGACAAGAGTCCCAAGAACAATGACAAGAAGCGGAAGCAGCAGACCAAGCAAGCCTCGAAAGAGAACAAGGCGGCCAAAAACCAAAAAATAGCTTGAAAGCTGCATATGCATCCGGTTGGGGTGGACATGGCAAGCTTATGCTGGCGTGCCGCCCCTTCTGTTTTCCTGCGCTCTAGCTCGTCAGCAGCCCCTCTCTCCTTAGCCAATCGCGGGCAAACTGCTCCTCGTTCGCCTTGTCTGCCACTTCGCCGTCCAACTTTGCGGCCAGCAAATCGTCTAATAACTGCTTATAAATTGGGCCGGGTGGAACGCTCAGGCTCTTCAGGTAGTCGCCTGTGACGACCGGCTTGACGTGGCGCAGCACGTTGAGGTAGCGATGCAGCCGCTCCCACGCCACAGTGTCAGCAGCCAGAGCGTCTAACCGCCCATATGCTGCTAAGGCATTAACGTCCAAGTCTTTCAGCAGGTTGTATGTCTGGGACGGCGATTGCTCGTCCTCGCCAAGCTGCGGCCACAGTTGCATCAGGCGGGCGGAATCGCGCATTAGCCTTATCGTGGGTGCGGGCAGGCCGAGCGCCCGGGCAAGCTCCTCGGCTTCCTGCGGGTCGGCGCTGTATTCCGCCGCGAGGATCGCCAGGTAGGCGTCGCGGCGTTCTTCGGCACTGAGATTGGCCTGTTCAGAGGGGCTGATGTGCGCGTCAGGATAAGGCCAGGTAAGGCCGGGGCGGATGGCCCACAGCACGCCCAGCTTATCCAGGGTGGCGAGCATCACACCCGCCTTTGGCTCCTCCAGTATAAGCAGGAACTGATGCACGGCGCGGTCCGTAGAGATGGTCAGCAAAGCGCCGTCGCGCACGGCCAGCAGTATCGCCTCCAATGTGCCTTGCTCGATTTTGAAGCCAAGCCGCTCGGCCAGCTTGACGGCCCGGAAGATGCGCGTGGGGTCGTCTCGAAAGCTGCCCTCGTGCAGAACCCTGATCAAGCCCGCCCGCAAGTCCTCTATCCCGCCGTGAGGGTCGAGCAACGTCCCGATGCCTTGCGGCTCTATGGCAACAGCCATAGCGTTGACGGTGAAATCGCGCCGGGCCAGGTCGTCCTCGCTGCCGCCCGCTTCGACTACCGGCAGCGCGCCTGGGAACAGGTAGCTCTCCTTGCGGGCGGTCACAAGGTCGAGGTGTGCGCGCTCTTTGTCGAAGGCCAGGCGCGCCGTGCCGAACCTGCCGTGCGTCTCCAACCGCGCGCCCGTCTCCCGCGCCAGCGCCTCCGCCAGGGCCACCGCATCCCCGACCACCGACACGTCCACGTCATAATCGGGCACCCTCAGCAGCACATCACGCACATACCCGCCAACCAAGTAGATACCCCACCCGCGCTCTCCTGCCAGGGTCGCCGCCCGCTTCAATAGTGACAACATATCCGCAGGCAGCACGCTGCTGAGGCGTTGCGCTAGATAGGTCTCTGTGTCGGCGGGGAGTTCGGGCACAAGCAAGAGGTGAAACGTAAAACGTAATGCGTAAGGAGTAGTAACAGCCCTTACACATTACGTTTTACGTTTTACGGGTCCGCCTTAGCGCCTCAATCACCGCCTGGTTCTCTTCGACAGTGTTGTAGAAGTAGGGGGAGATGCGGACCGCGCCGGGGCGATAGTCCACAACTATACCCTGCTCGGCGAGGGCGGCTACGGCAGGCTCAGGATTGTCGAAGTCGAGCAGCACGATGGAGGTGCGCTGTTCTGGTGTGGGGGCCACGCGAGGTGAGAAACCGGCTTCTTTGGCCCGCTCTATCAGGTCTTCGGTGAGGAATACGTCGCGCTCCCTGATACGCTCTACGCCTATCTCCTCGATGATAGAGAGACCGCCCAGGGCTGCGTACCCCGAGGCCATGCTGGGCGTGCCCATCTCGTAGCGGGCCGCTTCGTGTCGCAGTTCGAACGACACTATGTCGAAGTCGAACTGGTTGCTCATGCCGAACCATCCGGCAACGGTCGGCTGCAAGTGGGCGACGTTGGGGCTGACGTACAGGAAGGTTATGCCCGGCCCGCCCAACAGCCATTTGAGGCTGCCCGACGTGTAGAAGTCAGCGCCCAACTGCTCAACGTCGGTGGGCAACTGGCCCGTGCCCTGGTAGGCGTCCACCAGTAGGAGCGCGCCCTTGTTGTGGGCCATTTGCGCCAGGGTGGATATATCCTGTATCGCCCCGCTCGTGAAGTAGACATGCGAGGTGGCGACCAGCGCCGTATCCTCGTCAATCGCCGCCTCGAATAGCTCCAGGGGCACGGTCACACGGTCCGGGCTGCGGACGAACTCAGTGCGTAGGCCCTGGCTCTGTTTAGCCAGGAACTGGTGGCCGAGCGTGGGGAAGTCAAGGTCAGTTGTGACCACCTTCTTGCGCTTGGAGAAATCGAGTGCGCTGGCGACGCCTGTCGCGGCCACCGAAATGGAAGGGGTGAGCGCGATACGGTCGGCGGGGGCGTTTATGACCCGCCCATAGGCCGCTCGCAATTCGGCCAGCTTGCCGACCCAAATCCTGTACCACGCCGACGCGCCCAACTCCGCCCACTTGTCGAGGAACTCCTGCACGCCCTCTATCGAGCGGTTGGAAAGCGCACCCAGCGAGCAAGTGTTGAGAAAGACCTTCTTCTGCAAAATAGGAAACTCGTCCCGGTACGTCAGCAGGTCGCGGTGCGGGTCGTTGCTCTCTATCCTGGTGGCGGCAGTTTGCATGATATAGTCCTCTCACAAGCAAGTAGTCCTCCGAGAGCCTGGTCCGGTGGACGATTCACTATACCATCAGCCCCTACCTTATGCAAATGCCCCCAGGAACGGTATGCAACCGCCAAGAACGCCAAGAAAAAAACAATACAATCTTGGCGTTCTTGGCGGTTCCATCCTAAGAGAAGCAACGTTGACAACCGACCGAACTGACGCTTATACTGAGCGCGAAACCGGTCCGTTAATGGAGGCTGAAAGAGCATGTCTTTCAAGAGACCTATCAGGAAATCGCAACTACCCTTCCTTCTGCTTTTCGTTGTGGCTAACGTCCTCACGCCGTTCGCGCTGGCCGCGTGCGACTCGGGCGCGAACGCCACCCCCACCAAGCCGAGCAACGCGCTCGAAGTCACCTTCGCCTATTCGTCGGAGAAGAAGCCCTGGATCGAGCCGTTGGCGGCCAAGTTCAACAGAGACCGGCACACCCTGCCGGGCGACAAGCGACCGATCTACATCAACGCCTTCGTGGTGGATAGCGGCACGGCCCGCTCGCAGATCGTGGACGGAAGTTTGCAGCCGACCGTGTGGTCGCCGTCCAACTCGCTCTGGAAGTCGGTGCTGAACTTCGAGGCCGACAAAGAACTTGGAGGCTCAGGCGCGGGAGACGCCGACCCGCTCCTCCTCAACCCGGTGGTGCTGGCGATGTGGAAGCCGATGGCCGAGGCGCTTGGCTGGCCCAACAAGCCGATTGGCCTGCGCGACATACTCGACCTCAACCGCAACCCGCAGGGCTGGGGCGCGGTGGGCCACCCCGAGTGGGGACAGTTCAAATATGCCCACACCAACCCCGAAGTGTCATCCACTGGCCTGTCTGCCGTCACCGCCGAGTTCTACGCGGGCGCGGGCAAGACGGCGGGCCTCACCGACGAGGACGTGAACAACCCCCAGGTGCGCGATTTCGTCAAGGCCATAGAGCAAAGCATCGTCCACTACAGCGCCACGACTACCATCTTCAAGGATAACGTTCGCAAAGGCGGTATGGATTATATCTCGGCGGTGGCCCTGGAAGAGCAGACCGTTCTCGAATTAAACGGGTCGAATATGCCCACGCCTCTGGTCGCTATTTATCCGAAGGAGGGCACTTTCTGGCACGATAACCCCTATATCATCCTAAAGGCGCCTTGGGTGACGGACGACCAGCGCCGGGCGGCTACCATGTTCAAGGACTTCCTGCTGCAACCCGACAACCAGCAGACCGCCCTGGCCCTCGGCTTCCGCCCGGCTAACACCCAGGTGTCGTGGCGCACCGAGCCGTTCACACAGGCGAACGGCGTGGACCCCGACCAGCCCAAGACCACCTTGCAGGTCCCCGTGCCCCGTGTGCTGGAGAGCGTCAAGAACGCCTGGAGCATCCTCCGCAAAGAGGCCAATATCATGCTGGTGCTGGACGTGTCGCCCTCGATGGACGACCAGGACAAGCTGAAAAACGCCCTGGAAGGCATCAGAACCTTCCTTGACCAGACACGGGACGTTGACAAGGTAGGCTTCGTGGCCTTCGACCGAGACGCCCACGTGCTGGTGCCGATAGACACCCTCTCAAAGACGCGCGCCAAGATACTCGACTACGTGAACAACCCCGACAACCTGCCGCGCGGCGACTCGACGGCTATTTACGACGGCGTCGCGGCGGGGCTTGACGAACTGGAAAGCCTGAACAACGGGCAGCTTGACCAGCAACATATCAACGCGCTGGTAGTGCTTACCGACGGGCAGGACAACGCCAGCAAGTCGCTCAATAAGCGAGCGGTTCCCCTCCGCCTGCGTACCGACCGAAACGAATTGTGGGCCGCCAAGCTCTTCCCTATCGCCTACGGCAAGGACGAAGGCGTGGACAAAGACCTCCTCCAACAGTTCGCCGACGACACCCAGACCCGCCTGGTCAGCGGCGACACCAGCGACATCAAGAAGATTTACCAGGAGATAAGTAATTATTTCTGATGCGTGCTGCCAATCAGCAACGAAGAATACGAAGCGATCCGTATTGAAAGCTAATGCCCCAGCTCCACTTTCCTTGCTCTTGGTTGTGGTGCTGGCTGGTTGTGGGTCTAGCTCCCAGAACGTTAGCCCCGTGGTCCTTACAACCGGGCACTCGGCCTTAGTCCAATCAGCGGCCTTTAGCCCCGATGAGAAGTATTTGGCCGCAGGAACATTTCTCTCATCTAATGGTGAAGGAGTTTGGCTCTGGGAGTTGAGCGCCTCAAACCCAAGTGCAACGCCGCAAGCGACGGCGCTCAAGGGGCATACTAAACATGTCAAGAGTGTTTCGTTTAGTCCAGACAGCCAAACATTAGCAACCGGCGGTGATGATGCTACTGTCCGGTTGTGGAACATAGGCCAGTTAACACTCACGCCGCGACCAAACCCTTGATACGAATCTCAGACCAGA
>JBBSGN010000069.1:0-8800 GCA_038254085.1 Chloroflexia bacterium
GAATTTTTCCCACTGCGTAATGCGGAATGCGCAATGCGGAATAACAACCTCCCGCTATACCGATTTCCGCATTCCGCATTCCGCATTGGAACGGGCTTCTGTTTGTTCGCTATGCTCGCTTGCCATGCCGTATGGCGGGTGCCTACCGCGCCGGAGGGGATATGAGTTGGCCCTCTTGGACTCTGCTCGAGCTTCCTACCAGCGCCCTGAGGCCGCTCAAGACGGCGGCGCTGTCGTTGCGCTCGGCTGCTTCCGCAAGCGCGGCGACAGCCTGGTCGAGGTCGGGCGGCACGAAGCTGGAGGCGTTGGCGACGGTAAGTATCTTCTCGTGCCGGGTAAACTCGTATTCCTCGCCCATGACAAAAAGCTCTTCGTAAAGCTTCTCGCCTGGCCGCATGCCGGTGAACTCGATTTGGATGTCGCGCCCTTCTTCGAGACCTGAAAGCTCAATCAGGTCGCGTGCCAGGTCAACTATCTTCACCGGCTCTCCCATATCCAGCATGAACACCTCGCCCTCAGCCGGTAAGGTGGACGCCTGCAAGACCAGTTGCACCGCCTCCGGGATCGTCATAAAATAGCGCATCATATCAGGGTGCGTGACGGTAATCGGGCCGCCCGCTGCGATCTGCTGCTTGAACGTTAGCACCACGCTGCCCCGGCTGCCGAGGACGTTGCCGAAGCGCACCGCCACGTACGCCTTACCGCTCCGCATGCCCGCCTGGTGGACAAGCAGCTCGGCGGCACGCTTGCTTGCCCCCATCACGCCGGTTGGGTTCACCGCCTTGTCGGTGGAGATCATCACGAAACGGTCCACTCCGGTAGCGAGCGAGGCTTCGAGCAGGTACTTGGTGCCCAGCACGTTGTTAGTGATCGCCTCAGCAGGATTTTGCTCCATAAGGTGTACATGCTTATGCGCCGCCGAGTGAAACACCACCTGGGGGCGATACTTCTCGAATACGGCGCGCACCCTCTGTCGGAAGCGGATATCGGCGATCACCGAGTGTATGTGCGGCTGCGTGCCCACGCCCCCCGCCTCTTTGCGCTCGTTGTGCGCGTCATGTCTATCGCTATGAGCGCCGGACGACCTGCGTTCGCTCAGGCGAAACAGTTCATTGCAAATCTCGAAGACCGAGTTTTCGCCGTGTCCCAGGACGACAAGGCTTTGCGGTTCGAAGCGCAGAATCTGGCGGCACAGTTCGCTCCCAATCGAGCCGCCGCCGCCCGTAATCAGCACTCGCTTACCCCTGATTAGCTCGCGCACGGCCGAGATATCGGTCTGAATAGGCTCTCGGCGGAGCAGGTCTTCTATCTGCACGTCGCGCAGCTGGTTGACGCTCACCTTGCCGCCCAGTAGCTCGTACATGCCGGGGATGGTCTTGACATGGATATGGGCCTGCTCGCACACGCTCACGATCTCGCGTATCTTGACACCTGGGGCTGTGGGCATGGCGATGATTACCTCGTCCACATGCACGTCCTCTAATATCTGCGCGATCTCCGAGCAGGGGCCGAGTACCGGCACGCCCCGTATCCGCGCCCCTCTCTTCTCCGGCGCGTCATCAACGAAAGCAACAGGCTTCATGCCGAGGTCGGGGTTGCGCTGTATCTCCTGAACGATCATCACGCCCGCAGCGCCCGCTCCCGCGACCAGCACACGCTTGCTGTCCGGGCTGTTCGCGCCAGCGCCCCCCCGGCGCTGGCGCATCCGTACCGACAGCGGCACACTGAAGCGCAACGTTCCCACCGCGAGCAGTGTGAGGAGGCCGTCGAGCAGCGGAATCGAGCGAGGGAACTCCGGCGCTACCCAGCCGTTAGGGCGCAAGACGAGAAAGAACACCATCGTTTGCGCCAGCGTCGCCGCCACCGTCAGCAGGGCGAGGTGAGCCATCTCGTCAACACTGGCATAACGCCAGTAACGGCTGTACAGGCCGCCCCAATAGTAGACGAGCAGCTTGATGGGCGGGAAGACCAGGGTAACAATGAGCAGCGGTTCGCCGTAGCGATCCAATATGCCGGTGGCGTCGGTGCGTAGCGCCAGAGCTAAGGCGGGCATCAGCAGGAATATGAGCAGGTCCGCCGCCAGGAAGTGGCGGTTGCGCAGCTTGAGCATAAAAGTGGTGGAAGTTTCCATATTGGGTTTCTCAGGCAATTAAGCTCGTACCAATTGCTGCGTGAGGGCGTGTTGGAGTACGCTGCATACCTCGTCTACCTGGTCTGCGGTCATCACGCCCGAGAAGGGCAGGGCCAGCGATATATCGCCCAGGCGCTCGGTCACCGGGAAGTCACCGCGCCCGTAGCTGAACTTCTTCTGATAGAAGGGCTGTAAATGTATAGGCGTAAAATACGGGCGGCTAGGTATGCCCACCTCGGCAAGCGAGCGCACTACGGCGTCACGCTGCGCGGTCGCTTCGATTCGCACGACGTAGACGAACCAGCTCATGCGGGTGGTAGTTGGCGCGACTTGCGGCGCCTTCACCATCTCCATTAACTCGGGTCTAGCCAACCGTTCGTTGTACCAGCCCGCTACTCGCTCGCGCTTTGCCAGCAGTTCATTGAGCCGCCCGGCCTGCACTACGCCGAGTGCCGCGCTCATTTCGTCCAGCCGGTAATTGTAGCCCAGTCTGGTGTGGTTCAGCCAGGCGTCAAACACGTCTCGGCCCTGGTTGCGCAGGCTGCGGAAAAGCTGTGCCCAGGCTTCGTTGCCGGTGACGATGACGCCCCCTTCGCCCGTGGTCATCTGCTTGTTCGGGTAAAAGGCGAACACCGCCGCGTCCCCCAAAGTGCCCGCCGGTCGCCCGCGGTACTCAGCGCCGAGCGCTTCGCAGGCATCCTCGATAACCGCGATCTTGTGTCGCCTGGCGCTGGCCAGGATTGGGTCCATGTCCGCGGGCTGTCCGAACGCATGCACGGGTAGGAGGGCACGCAAGCGCCCTCCCTTCGCCCGCGTCTTGCCGCGCAACGAAGGAGGCAGCCATCGGTCTGCGGCCTTGCCCCCCCGCGCTATGTCGTCTGCCGCCTGGCCTACCAAATCCGGGTCAATATTGCCGGTCTCCGGCTCAACGTCCACGAAGACCGGCACCGCGCGCTCGTACATGATCGCGTTGGCCGAGGCGATAAAAGAGAAAGGCGTAGTGATGACGTAATCGCCATCGCCCGCACCAGCGGCGATCACACACAGGTGCAGGCCGCTCGTGCCCGAGTTCACGCCTACGGCAAAGCTGGCCCCTACACGCTGGGCTACAGCTTCCTCGAATATAGCGATCTGCGGCCCGATGCTCAGGAACGGCGTCCGCAGCACCCCATTAACCGCCTCTATCTCTGCATCGGTAATGTCCGGCGAGGACATTGGCACTTGCATAGCAACTCCATCCCTGGCAACTCCATCCTTCCGGCTACTTCCCGCATCGATCACCAACGGGCCGGTACGCCTTTGGCAATCACCCGGTCCGGGGTGTCCCGAACCACCACCCCGCCCGCCCCGACCACGCACCAGGCTCCTACCGCCTTGCCTGGGGCCACGACGCCGCCTACCCCGATTAGCGTCCCTTCGCCTACCCTCACGCCGCCTGACAAATGCGCGCCTGGCGCAAGGTGGGCGTAGTCGCCGATTGCGCAATCGTGGTCAATGGTGGCTGCTGTGTTAATAATAACATAGTTTCCTATGGCGCTGTCGGGATTTACCACAGCCGCGCAAGCGATGACCACCCCTTGCCCTAGTTGGACCGAGGTCGCCACGGTGGCGCGAGGGTGTATCGCATCGCACCACAGCCCCTCGGCACGGCTGCCAAGTCTTTGCACCACCCTCCGACGGGCCTCGTTATCCCCGATCCCCAGCGCCAGACCCTCCGGGTGGTAGTCGGCATACAGCTCAATACTCCCCAGTACCGGCAGCCCTAGGCACGTCTTCCCCCAAGTGGTCGGATCGTCGTCCAGAAAGCCGCGCACCTCTACCCCCTGGCAGAGCAAGATGTCAACCACTACCTTACCGTGACCGCTCGCGCCCAGCACTAACACACCGCTCATGCTCCGCCCTCCGGTGGTTGCCCGCTCCCCATGAATTCGGGCATAGTAGCGTGCCCTTCCAGGCTGATTGACTGCCTGCCCAGCACCTGTTTGAGCGTCAACAGCAATATCCTCAAATCGAGTGCGAGCGATTGGCGCTCTACATACCACAGGTCGAGTGCGAACTTGTGCTCCCACGAAAGGGCGTTGCGGCCATTGACCTGCGCCCAGCCGGTGATCCCCGGTTTCACTTCATGGCGGCGCATCTGCTCCGGCGTGTAGCGGCTGAGGTATTGCATCAGCAAGGGCCGTGGCCCCACGAGGCTCATATCGCCCTTGAGCACGTTCCACAACTCGGGCAGCTCGTCAAGGCTGGCGCTTCGGAGGAACCGGCCAAACGCGGTAAGTCGCTTATCATCAGGCAGCAGCTTCCCGCGCGCATCGCGCTCGTCGGTCATCGTTCGGAACTTGACGAGCGTGAAGGGCCTCCGGCGCTTGCCGGGCCTTTGTTGCCTGAAGAGCACAGGCGAGCCGAGTAACAGTCGCACGAGCATCGCCACCAGCGCGAACACCGGGGCAAGCACGACCAGTAGCGCCGCGCTAATTGTAATGTCGAGCAGGCGCTTGCCGAACTTGCTATAGAGGGCCGACCGCCGTTGGCGGGTCATCGCTTCCCGCGCCCGCAAAAGGTCCGCGTATTCTGCCTTGATTTTGTTGAACACTAGCCGCTCATCGAAGCGTTCCAGGGCAAGACGGCGGCCTTGTTCGCCCATGCGTTTTGCTAACGCCACGTCTGTAAGCACCGCCAGTATTGCGTCGGCCAGTGCTTGCACGTCCCCGAGCGGCACCAACAGGCCGTTAGCGCCCGCCTCGACCGCCTCGCGGTTGCCTTTGACGTCGGTTGCTACCACCGGCACACCCATGGCTGACGCCTCCATCACGACGCGCGGCATCCCTTCGAACAGTGAGGGGAGGACCAGCACGTCCATGGCCGCATATAAAGAAGGGAGTTCTGCATTGGGGCGCTGGCCGACGAAATGGCAATGCTCCCAGATGCCATATTCTTTGGCGGTGGACGGCTCCACAGCGTCGGGTTTGCCGTGGTCCGGCTCACCGACGATCAGAAAGCGGATGCCAGGGTCGCGCTCGACGATACACTGCCCCGCCCGGAGGAAGTCGAGGAATCCCTTGCGCCTGGCGGCCAGCCGTCCCACAAAACCGACCACTCTGGCGTTCTCGGGGATGCCCAGCTCCTGCCGTTTGCGCGCACGCTTCTCGCCGATCTGAGCAAGATCGAATACCGACAAATCTATGCCATTACCCAGGTACTTGATCTTGCCCGGCGGGCAGACATCCTCGCGGACAGCTACTTCTATATCCTCGCTGTTTTGCGACAGAATAACGTCGGAGCAGAGAGCCGCGATCTTCTCCAGGATGATATAGAAGCGCCGGGCCTGGGGCCGCATGTGGTCATGGAAGTAGAAGCCGTGCAGCGTATTCACCACCACAGGCACCCCTGCCATCCGTGCCGCCATCTGGCCCAGCAGCCCCGGCTTGGGATTGTGCGTATGCACTATCGTGAAGCGCTCACGCCGCATGAGGCTGTACAACCGCCACAGCGCAGCCAGGTCGGCCAGAGGGGTGAAATTGCGCGACATGGGGACCGCGATGTGGCGGATACCTGCCGCTTCTATCTCGGCAACCTCCGGCCCCGCAGACGAGATGCCCGCCACGTCATAGCCTGCCTCGCGAATGCTACACAGCTGGTTGAGCAGCAGGTAGCGCAGCGATTGGTCAACCGTGGTGATATGGGCGACTTTGATCCTTTTCATATGCTTCACGGGGTGCTTGGCACGTCCAGGTAAGCGCGGTACCACAACTCAAAGTTGAGCAGCAACCACAGTTGCATATCCAGCGTGTGCCGACCTACAGTGTGTTCGCGCAAGAGGCGCTCAACGACCGGCATATTGAAGTAGCCACGGTGGCGGGCGCGTTCATCCAGCAGCACTTCCGAGGCAAAGGAGTTGAGGCCGCCACGCAGCCAGGGGTCAATCGGCACGGCGAATCCATGCTTGGGCCTCTTCAGCACCGCCGGGGGCACCAGGTCGCTTACCGCCCGCTTAAGTATGCGCTTAGTGGATAGGCCCTTGATTTTATAACGCCCAGGAATCTGGAAGGCCAGTTCGACCAGCCGGTGATCGAGGAGAGGCAGCCGCGTTTCAAGGCTGCACGCCATGCTCGCTTTGTCCGTCTTTTCCATGTAGGTGTCAGGCAGCCAGGTCTTCAGGTCAACGTACATGAGCCGGTTCAGGTGATCGGTCGTGCTGGCGCCGTTGCCCATTTGTTGCTGGCCGTAGTAGCGCGTATAGGGCCAGGCCGGATCATACCCGGCCAGAGACTGTGCCATGTCCGCTTGCAGCAATTCTGCCTGCATTTCGGGCGTGAACAGCACCAACCAGGCGGCGTAGCGACGGGCTGGGTCGGCTATGCCCAGCGTGTGCGCCGTGCGCTTGGCCCTTCGTAGTCGAGGCAGTCGCTCGGCCAGCGAAGGTATGGCGCGGTCCGTCAGCGTACCGGGAAGCCGTTGGTAGAGCGTCGCCGCCTGGTCAATCGCGTAGCGCCGGTAGCCGCCGAACAGCTCATCCCCACCGTCCCCGCACAAGACGACCTTGACGCGCTGGCGGGCGAACCGGCTCAACAGGTAGATTGGGAATCCCGCCGGATCGCCAAAAGGCTCATCATAGTGGTATACCAGTGTGCTCAGGGTCTCGGCCAGGTCTACATGCTCTATCAGAAGCTCATGGTGCTCGGTGCCGAGAAACCGAGCGACTTGCCTCGCCTCCGAAAGCTCATTGTACGCGCCGCCTATGCAGAAGCCAAGGGAGAACGTTTGGACAGGGCCACTGGCGTGCCGCTTCATCAGGGCAACGATGGCGCTAGAATCGACCCCACCGCTCAGGAAAGCGCCCACAGGCACGTCTGCGATCATGCGGCGGCGTACCGAGTCGTCCAGCAGCAGGCGCACCCGCTCGGCATATTGGTCTTCGGTCAGGTGGGTGTCTTCGGCCAGTTGCGGCTCGTCGCCGACATCCCAGTACTGGCGGATCTCGATGGCGCTGCTGCCCACCCCGCTTCTCGCCAGCATGTAATGGCCGGGGAGAAGCTTGTAGATGTTCTGGTAGATCGTTTGTGGGGCTACGGCGTGCCCGAACGCGAGGAAGTTGGAGAGGCCGGTCAGACTGAGTTGCCGCTGTACCGAGCGATCAGAGAGGATGGCTTTGATCTCGGACGCGAAGATGAGCCGGTCGCGGTCTCGATAGTAGTAAAGCGGCTTTTCGCCGATGCGGTCCCGCGCCAGGAACAGCGTCTTGTCGGCTCGGTCCCAGATGGCAATGGCGAACATACCATTGAAGCGCTTCAGGCAGTCCGGCCCCCACTCCTCGTAGGCGTGCAGGATCACCTCGGTATCGGTGTGGGTACGGAAAATATGCCCTCTCGCTTCCAATTGGGGCCGCAGGTCAAGGAAGTTGTATAGCTCTCCATTGTAGATGATGCACTTCGTGTGGTCCTCGTTCCAGATCGGCTGGTGGCCGCCCTCCAGGTCAATGATGCTCAGGCGGCACATGCCCAGTGACACTTCGTCGCCTTCCCACACACCCTCGTCGTCCGGCCCGCGGTGCCGCATACTGGCGAGCGCGCGCTCAACATCTAACCCGGACGCACTCGCGCTTCCGAATAACGACAACTCGCCTACTATACCGCACACAGTAGTTCCTCTAGCTCCCCTGGTTGCTCTGGGTGCCCTAATTCCCGTTGGCCTGCTTGTGCTTGTAGCCGACTGCGCACCAGTAGGGCATCGAAGGGGAGAAAGTTACACGCTCCAGGCCGGCCTGTTGCATCATATCCCGGATTTGCTTTGCGCTGAACCGCTGCTCTAGCCGTGTAGCGAAGCGGTCGAAAGCATCGGTGCGCATCGAGTAGAAGCTGCGCTGCCGGTACGCCGACAGCGGCATCGCGTCCACGTTGGCCCCACGCTTTTCGAGCGCACGAGCCGCGCGCGCCATCGGCCAATAAACCAATAGAGCGATCACAGAACTAATCCAGTACTTCGGGCGGTAGGACAACCTCGATACCACGCGCCTGAGAGTATCGCTTGCCTTCCACAGCGCCCGAAACCATGCGGGCCGGTTGTCGAAGGCATAATATAAGTAAACGAGGAACGGCGCGCCAGGTCGCAATTTGGCAACGCACTCCTTGATCCCCGCCGCCGTGTCGGGCACGTGATGTAGCACTCCCAGTGCGTATCCGAAATCCATTGAGCCGTTGGGCAAGGGGATGTCACCCACGCCGGCCAAGTGGAACATGCAGTTAGGCTGTTGCTCAAGGTTCTTCTTGGCTACTTGCAGCGCGGCCTCGCTCGGGTCGATGCAATGCAGCGTGCCCACGCGGGGCGCGACGCACCTTGCCCAGCGCCCGCTCCCGCAACCGAGATCAAATCCGGTCGCGTCTGGCGGCAAGTCGTCCCAGGGAAAGACTTTGAAGTACCAGCCGAACATCCGGTATAACTCGGCCTGAGAAAGGGCAGATTGGTCGAATGTAGCCCACTCCTCGCCGAACCCCTCAACGGTCTTTAGGTCTATGTTGCCCGCATTAGCCATTCGCCAGCCCCCCATGTCGTCAGATCAGCTCCCAGTAGCGCGCCAACTGAGCATCATCTGAGAAGGCGTCTGCCTGCACCCTGCCGTCGTAAGTGGGCGAGCGCAGCCCGCCCGAGAAATAGGCCCTGAAGAAGTCGGCC
>JBBSGN010000070.1:0-8789 GCA_038254085.1 Chloroflexia bacterium
ATGACAAGGGAAAGAGTGTCGGCAGAAAGGCAAGTTATACTCGCTACCGGCCACCAAGGAGAAACGATTGGCGAAAACAGTGAAAACAACCAAAGAAGACGGCGCAACCGGCCTTGTCGCCTACTCCGAGCCTAAGTCGGCGGCGGCAGAGGCGTACCGCGCCCTGCGAACCAACATACAGTTCGCCAGCCCTGACCACCCCATACACACCCTGCTGGCGACCTCTACCAGCCCCGACGACGGCAAGTCCACGACGATTGCTAACCTGGCGATCACCTTCGCCGCCGGGGGTTCGCCTACCGTGCTGGTGGACGCCGACCTGCGCCGCCCGCACCTGCACAAGATATTCGGCCTCCAAAACGACACCGGCCTCACTACCCTGGTGAGCGATATGGCTAAAGCCAAAGACGGTGGGCAGTTGCAACTGCCCCTTCAAGAGACCCAGGTGCCCAACCTCCAGGTGCTGACCAGCGGCCCGGTGCCCCCCAACCCCGCCGAGATACTGGCCTCGCAGCGCATGGCCGAGATACTAGCGATGCTGCGGCAAAAAGCCGATTACGTGCTGATTGACACCCCCCCCATAATCGCCGTCACCGACGCGGCGGTGCTGTCCTCCCGCGTGGACGGCGTGCTGCTGGTGGTAAACGCCGGCAAGACCCGGCGCGAGCTAGCCATCAAAGCCCGCGACATCCTTCGCCAGGTAAACGCCAACCTCCTCGGCGTGGTCCTCAACAACGCCAAGATAGACAAGAGCGCATACGAGTACTACGGATAGGGGTGAGGGGTGATGGGAACTGTGATACACTCAACACGAGGCCGCGCTGCTGGAGTCCCTTGGTCCGAATCCTTAAGAAAGCTACACCTGGTACTATACCTCGGTGGGCAAGCAGGGGACCAAGTCCTGAACCCCGCGCCCACAGCGATGCTGTGGCTCGATTTCCTGAAATATGAAGGGCTGGACACGCGCACAGCAAACGGGATGCCCGACGATGAACTACTTCGCTGATGGCTCATTTTCCAGCCAAAATGTGAGTGGGGTCTGATCTAATCTAGCCTAGACGCACGTTGGCGGCTATGTGTGCCAGCACCGTAAGGATAGCCCAAGTAAGGACGGTGCCGAACAGGGTGAGTATGGCGAACAGGGAGGCAGCGCCCAATACGGGTGCGCCCCCAATCGAGATGCCGGTGATCAGTACCACCAATATGTAGGCCATACCACCTATGAGTACCAACCACGCGCCAGCGCGCAACACCGATATAGCAAACTGTACCACGATTATACCTCCTAAGCGTACGCGCAGGATGTTCTGATTATACCACACGAGCAAGAGGACGTAATAAACGGCGGTTGAGATGGGAGAGATACTCGTAAAGGTCAAGGCTGCTGCCAACGCCACGCTCAGTTGGGTGTCGGGAATCGCGGCACACCTATCACCCAATACCCAACACCCATGATAGACATCCACACCCACATCCTCCCCGCCCTCGACGATGGGCCGCCTGACATGGAGACTTCGGTTGGCATGGGGCGTATCGCGGCGCAGGAGGGGATCGAAGCGATCATCTCCACGTCGCACAGCGAAGAGGGGATGGCTGTAGGGTACGAAGGGATGCGGGCCAGGTTGGAGGCTGTGCGGGCTGCCTGGGCCGAGGTTGGACTTGACATAAGATTGGAGATCGGCCTGGAGATATTTTTGCGGCCCGATACGGTGGACGACCTCAAATCGGGGCGGGCGTGGACGCTGGCGGGCAGCCAGTATGTGCTGGTGGAACTGCCCTACCAACCCTGGCCCACTTACGCAGAGCAGGCGCTGTTCGACTTGCAGGTGGCGGGCTACGTGCCCATCCTCGCCCACCCTGAGCGTTACACGGCTATCCAGGCCGACCCCAACTTGATGTACTCGCTGGTCGAGAAGGGGGTGCTGGGGCAGGTAACGGCGGGCGCTTTATTCGGCAGTCATGGGGAAACCGCTCGCCGCAGCGCCGAGACCCTTGTGCGGCACGGCCTCGCCCAATTCCTATCCTCAGACTCGCACGGTATCACCGCACGCAAGCGCCCGCCCGCACTTCGCCAGGCTGTGCAAGTCGTCGAGGGCTGGATAGGGGCCGAGGCGGCTCGCGCTCTAGTCACAAGCAACCCAGCGCACATATTGGCAGGTACACAATTGGCGCCTGCTCACGAACGGGTAATGCCGCGCAAGTGGTCGTTGGGTGGCCTGTTCGGGAGGTCATAATTGCCGCATAAAATCTCTTTATTTGGCTGGGCGCACGCTCAACTCATAAGTCGGCTGCTGGATATTATCGGGCGTGAGACCCGCTATCACTAGCACGGCTTTGGTGTAGGGACCTCCGGCTTTCAGGCCGTCAATGTTGAAGCTGGCCTCGCCGGACGCATCCACAGCCACCGGCTGAATGTCAAAGCCGTTCTTGTTGAACTTGACTAGCGTCATGTAATAGGTTTGAGGGAGTTTGTTGGCGACCCGCACGAAGCCCGCGCCCTGCCAGCCGGTGTCGCTCTCGGCGTCGTCTTTATAGCCAAGCTCCGGTATCGAAAGGTCGTCTACAGCCAGGCCCTGGGCGTTGTAGCCGTCGTCGGTGATGTACTCGAAGCGAAGCATGACCTGCTTGCCCGCGTATCGGCTGAGGTCTATTTGTTCGTGCAGCCAACCGTTGGGATCGGCGCCTTGCTCGTCTTCGCTCTTGCCCGTGTAGGCGCTGCCGAAGTTGTTGCCGTTGGGGTTGGTATCGGTCGTGTGGTCGCTCTTCAAGGTGTCCCAGGTGGCCCCGCCGTCGCTGGACGCCTCCACATAGGCGTAGTCCATGTCTTCCTCGATGTCATACCAGATGTAGTAACCGAGCGTGGCCGATTTGAGGTTACGGAGGTCAAAGCTACGGGTCATTGTAGAGTCTGCCTGGTCGCCCCGGTTGCTCCACCATATGCCTGAGCCGCTGTGGGCCGGAGCTGCGATCACGGGCGTATCGGGTTGGCCCGTGAAGTCTACGTGCAGGGTGTTCGTGCCGCTCTTGGGGGCTGTCAACTGGATGTAGTCGGTGCCGAACTGCGACACCTTGCCGCTGCGCCCTGTGGGATAGTGGTCCAAGATTACCTGCGGCGAAGCATTTACCTGCCGGTCCGAATAGTCCAGCCCCTTTTCCAGCGCGCCCGGCAGGCCGTCCACCAGATTCGCCAGCGCCCACTTCTTGAAGACGGCCGTCGAGCGGTCTGTATAGCCGAGGCTTGCCAGGGCGTTATCTATCGCGTCGGTGCCGGAGCCGGGTGAAGATATAGTGGCGCGGCTTATTTTGTCGCCGCCATAGTGCAACCGCAGATAATCAAGGAAGAGGAAGGACGCGCCGTAGTTAGCCCGCGCAAGGTCGGGGTTCTCGCGCCAGGCGTTGAGCTGCACGTCGGGGCTACGCATGAAATCGCCGTCTACGCCCATCACGTCGTAGCCATTCAGGGCGCTCGCCAGCACCGATGCGCCCTCGTTGAGCCACACGTCCTGGTTGGGGTGCTCGTGCCAGTGTATCATGTGCTGGAACTCGTGGGCCAGGGTGCTTTCCAGGCCGTCCCAGCCACCCGCGGTGTTGATGTAGATTATCTCGCGCTCATTGCTGAAGGGGTTGACGGCGCGGGTATATTCGTCTGCTGAAGCATAGTAGCCCCCCGCACCCGATATGGTGGCGAACAATACCGTGATGCGCGGGTCGTTGTCCACACCCGGGGTCCATTCCGAGCCGAACAGCGCCCTGTCGGTCGGGTATATTTTCTGCTCAAAGGTGCGCGCCATGCTCTTCAACGCCTGCTCGTCAACCGCCATATTGTCCTGGGCGTACCAGTAGGCGTGCGCGGTGATTTGCTTTACTGTGGCCGTGATCGTGTAGTAGTTCTTGGCGCGTATATCGCTCATGTAGAAGTGGTCGCTATGCCCCACCTGGTAGTTGCCTGGGGGCCGGTTGGTGCTATGGGGGATCGGTTGGGTGGTCTTGAGCTTGAGCCGGGCGGCGATAGAGTAAAGGTCGCGCATCGGCACTTGGGCCTGCTCGATTGTGCGTAGCGTCTGCTGAGCGGGCGATAACGGCGTGGGGCTGGGGGTTGGGCTTTCGACAACAGATGGGGTGGGTATATCGGTCGGCGACGGAGCAATCGAGGGGGTAGGAACGGCGGTATCGGTGGGGACGGGAGTGGGAGTATGAGTGGGCGCTTGCGGCCCCTGTAGGCTGCCCGCGCTCTTGGGCGTGGCAGGCACGACCGCCACCAGAGCCGTAAGCGTGGGCGATGGGGAGGGCACGCTTGCCTGCTCCGGTTGCCTACTGGTCTGCGCGTAGTTCACCGCGAGCAGCGACAAGCCGCCCGCTACTACTATCAATATAAGAACCACCAACAACAGACGCCAACGACCGTTACGTTGGCGACTATCAGACGGCTGCCAGGGCGAGAGGGACATGGGTAGGCTTTCTAACTTAGCAGGTAAGAGGTGAAACGTAAAACGTGAAACGTAAGAAGGCATCCAGACTTCTGGGTTAACTATAACACAACGGAGCAGATAAGAATGTTTAATATATCACGCTTGGCTCATGTATGAAAAGGGTGCAATGTGTGAGGGAGGCAAACCAGCCCTCCCTTGTCATTCCGAGCGAAGCAAGGAATCACTATCCCTACGAACGGGTTGGAGGAGTAGCTGCATATTCAGCATTATTCTAAGGATAGTGATTCCGAGCGAAGCGCGGGATGACAAGGGAGGATTAGCCGTTGTTTCTCAGACATTGCACCCCTTTCATGAGCCTTACGCTTCACGTTTTACGTTTTATGGATTGTCGGTCGTCATTCGTCTGTCGTCCGTCCCCCATACCCCATCAAGGTCATGCCGTTCAGCGTGACGAGCAACGATACGCCCATGTCAGCCAGGATCGCGCCCCAGAGAGGGAGAGCGCCGATGACGGCGAGCGCCAGGGCCATCGCTTTTACGCCCAGCGAGACGGCGATGTTTTGCTTAATCACGCGGAGCGTTTGGCGAGAGAGGAGGAGCGCGTAGTCCAGGCGGGATAAATCGTCGCTCATGAGGGCCACGTCGGCGACTTCAAGAGCTGCGTCCGTACCGGCCACGCCCATGGCTATGCCCACGCTGGCGGTAGCAAGGGCGGGTGCGTCGTTCACCCCGTCGCCCACCATCGCCACCGAGCCGTACCGTTCCACCAGCCGCCTGACCGCATCTACCTTTTCGGCGGGCAGTAGGTCGGCGAAGTAGTCGTCCACGCCCACCTGCTGCGCGATAGCGGCGGCTGTCCGGGCATTGTCGCCTGTTAGCATGGCGACATAGGATATGCCCGCCCGCCGCAGTTTGTCAATTGCGCCTTTCGCGTCGGGCCTCGGCTTGTCGGCCAGCCCTATCACGCCCATGACGCCGTCGCGGGAGCCTACCAGCACGCCGGTTTTGCCCTCGGCGTGGAGCGTATTCAGTACATCTGAAGCGCCGTCCAGCGAGACGCCTTGCCCTCGGAAGAGCCTGGCGTTGCCAACGTAGACCGTTCTCCCGCCGACCTCGGCCTGCGCGCCCAGGCCAGGCAGGGCGACAAAATCGGTGGCCTCCCCTCCTGCGCCGCTGGGCACAGATCGGGCGGCGTGCATCAAGGCGCGGGCTAACGGATGCTCGGAGCGTGCCTCGACGGAGGCTGCGGTAGCCAGCAAGTTGTCGGCGTCGCCGTACAGCGCGCGCACCGATACAACCTGCGGTTCCCCTTCGGTAAGAGTGCCGGTCTTGTCGAAGGCGACCGCTCGCACCTTGCCCAGCGCCTCCAGCGTGGCCCCGCCCTTGATCAGCACGCCACGCCGGGTGGCCGCGCCTATGGCCGCCACGATGCTCACGGGCGTTGAGATGACCAGCGCGCATGGGCAGGCCACCACCAGCAGCACCAGCGCCCGGTAGAACCAATCGGCGAAAGGTTGGGCCAGCAACATCGGGGGCGCTAGAGCGACCAGCGCCGCGCCCGCTATCACCAACGGCGTGTATACAGCCGAGAATCGCTCCACAAGCTGTTGGGACGGCGCCCGCCGTGCCTGGGCCTCCTCGACCATCTTGATGATGTGGGCCAGGGTAGTGTCGTTGGCGGTGCGGGTTGTGCGTATTTGCAACGCACCCGCCCCGTTGATCGTGCCCGCGAATAGCCCCGCGCCGGGGCCTACGTCTATCGGCACGCTCTCGCCCGTTATCGGCGATTGGTCTACTGATGATGCGCCCACCAGCACCACTCCGTCGAGGGGTACGCGCTCCCCCGACCCAACCAATACGGTCTCACCTGTTTGTACTTCGTCTATGGGGAGCCTTATGTCGCGTAACACCAGGATACCGATTGTGGCGTCTGCTCGGCGTACCAGCGCGGTGTCAGGCGAAAGGCTCATCAGAGAGCGTATGGCCCCGCGTGTCTTTTCCAGGGTGTATGCCTGCAAAGTGCCCCCGAAAGCAAACAGCAGCACGACCGTAGCGGCCTCTCCCCAGTCGCCCAGCGCAACAGCCCCAATAGCAGCCACCGACATGAGCAGGTTCATGTCAGCCCGGCGCGACCTCATCGCCAGCAGCCCCGCCCGTGCGAAGCCGAAGCCGCTCACTACGATAGCCAGCGCAAACAGCGAGTCCACTATCCAGGGCGATACTCCAAACAGCGACAGGAAGAAGGCCGCCAACGCCGCGATTGTCCCTATTCCGGTGGTCAGCGCCCGCCGCTCGCGTCGCCAGAAAGGGGTCTCGGACAGGAGCGCGCGCTTCTGCATGGGCGTGGCCCTATAGCCCGCCTCGCTCACCTTGCGCTCGATAGCGGCCTCTATGTCGGGTTGCTTGCCTTCAGACGGCGTAACCGATAGCTGGGCCGAGGCAAAATTGACACTGGCCTCTTTTACGCCCGGCAGCGCCGCCACCGCCTTCTCGACCGTGCGCGCGCAGTCGCCGCAGTCCATCCCTTCAATCACGAACCGCAATGCTTCTCCGTTCGTTTCATGGGCCGCTATATCTATTTGATTAGTCTTTTTGGTGGTAATCATGAACGTAAAACGCAATGCGTAAAATGTAAAACGTAAGCAAAAGCCCCTTACGTTTTACGCATTACGTATATGCTCCAAGCACACGCTTAACAGGGCGCGTATATGGTCGTCGTCTAGCGAATGGTAGATGACCTTGCCTTCACGACGGCTCTTGATCAGGCGCAGGCGGCGCAGCACCCGTAGATGCTGGGAGACCGCCGACTCGCTGATGCCCGCGATGGCCGCAAGGTCACAGGTGCATAGCTCCTGGTCGAGCAGGCTATACACTATCTTGGCGCGGCTGGGGTCGGACAGCGCCTGAAAGGTGGCGGTCAACGCCTCGTTCTCATCGTCTGGGAGGAGATTCTCGCGCCCCAGGCGCACGCTCTCCGGGTGAAGACAGCGCACCTCGCAGGCATCTCCGCCTGGCTCGCGCCCGATCAGTATGGTTGTGGTTAGCGGTTTTGTCTCGTTTCTGGCGATCATGTTGTCGGCCTCGATTAAGCGCACACTAAACTGTTATTATTATATCACTTTGCGTTGCGAGGCGCAAGTGGGTGTGTACGGGGCTCTGCCAACAGTCAGGGGTTGTCTTGGCCAGGACGAAGGACGAAAGACGAATGATAGATAATAGCTTGGTCCTTCGTCTCCTAGTCAGCCCCGGATTATTGCTGGAATCGATTCCGCATGTGCAAAACCGTTCAGCCGTAGTAATGCCAGATGTAACATCCTTGCACTCCTTGGTCGAGATGTATGACCTGTGGAGTGTTGATTCATAAGGGCAAGGAAGAAGGAAGGGCAAGACTATGCGCGCTGACTGGATCTTGTACGCGTTGTTGGGGCTGTTGTGGCTGGCTGCGGGGGGCGTGTCGTGGGGGACGTTGGGCAGGCGCAAGTGAGTATCAAGCCGCCAGAGCCGGTCGTATTGCTCGACGCCGAGGCCGTGCGGCGCGCCCTTACACGGATCGCGCACGAGATACTAGAGCGCAACGGCGGCACCGAATCGCTCGTCCTCATGGGCGTGAGGACACGGGGTGTGCCCCTTGCCCACCGGATCGCGGCTCTCATCAAGCAATTCGAGGGTGACGACGTGCCCGTGTCCGAGCTTGACGTTACTCCTTACCGCGATGACAGGCGAGAGGTCGGCGACAGGGGGTCGGCGGTCTGGAGCCGGGGGGTCGAGGTGGAAGGGCAGCGTATAGTGCTTGTGGACGACGTTTTCTACACGGGGCGCACTGTGCGGGCCGCCATAGATGCGATTATGGATATGGGCCGCCCAGCCAACATCCAGCTTGCGGTGCTGGCGGACAGGGGTCACCGCGAACTGCCCATCCGCGCCGATTACGTCGGCAAAAACGTCCCCACCTCCCAAACCGAGCGCATTCAAGTACGCCTGGCCGAGACGGACGGAGTGGACGAGGTGGTTCTAATGCGTAAAACGTAAAACGTGATGCGTGAGAGGTTGCATTATGTTTTACGTTTTACGTTTTATTCTCGCCCCCAGGACCTCTAACCGTGTTTCTATGGCTTCGTAACCTCGGTCTATTTGCTGGACGTTGAAGATGGTGCTTGTGCCCTGGGCGCAAAGGGCTGCCTGTAAGAGGGCCATGCCTGCTCGTATGTCCGGGCTGGACACTTCCTCGCCTCTTAGCTGGGACTTGCCAACTACGACAGCGCGATGAGGGTCGCACAACACGATGCGTGCGCCCATCCCTATCAGCCGGTCCACGAAGAAGAGGCGGTTCTCGAACATCTTCTCGAAGATGAGCACCGA
>JBBSGN010000071.1:0-8734 GCA_038254085.1 Chloroflexia bacterium
ACCCCATTTGGCGGCCCACCACACCGACAAACCCGGGGGTGGGGGGTTTTTTACCCCCCCCACCCACCCCCCCCGCCGTGTTTGGGGGGCCAAAAACACCACCCCCCTACATTAATATGTTCAGTTCTCAACACTCAGGAGCGGCGGTGAGTTTCTATCAGGCGCTGCACCTCGTCGGGGTTGCGGATGTAGAGGAGGCCGACCAGGTAGCCGGGGGTATAGGGCCACATCATCTGATAGCCGGGCCAGGGGCCATAGCCGTGCCCTTGCTGCGGCCTGAAGATGATGTTGCCCACGCCGTCGCCTCGCATCTCGACAGTCGTTTGGGGCAGGCCGAGCAGGCTGTAGATGGTCAGAACTGGAGAGAAGATGCCATGTCTTATAAGCACACGCTGCTCGGTCACAACGTACTCGGTGTTGAGCCACTCTCGATAGGTCAAGAGGAAGTGCCCGACCGCCATGTACAGGCCCGCAAGGGCGAACGGCACGCCCCATACCGCCAGCAGGTCGGGCGCTTCGGTGGTCAGTATCACAGCCTCGAAAGCCACCACCGTCGCGATCAGCACCCCACCGAAGATACTGAGGGGCCAGGTACGCCACACGAAGGCCCTCTGCACCGGCTTGCCCCGCCACAGCACCCTCTCGCCCGGCGCGAGGTTCGCTTCGAGGTGGGTATTGGCGTTTTTTGCGTGGGCGGTCGCCTGCATATGTGCGCTCCGTTCAGGGAGAGTAAAGCAATAGACAAACAGCCGCCGTCGGCGGCTGTTTGTCTATTGCTTTACTCAACAATTTCTTGCATTTGGAGCGGGTGATGGGACTCGAACCCACGGCATTTTGCTTGGGAAGCAAACACTCTACCGGCTGAGTTACACCCGCGCGCCCCACATTATAGCAAACATTCTCGGCATTTTTCAAGCCTTAGCCGCAAAAAACGCCTTCAACGCCCGCAATGACTCGTCGGTCATGCCCCGTACCTCTCTGTTGAACAGGGGCCAAAGGGCCGACCCCATGCCCATGAAAAGCCCGCCCATCACCTTTCTCAGGCTGTAGTCAATGGTCAGTGTGACGCGCGTTTCGGGCGGGCTGGCCTCCACCGGCTCTAGCTCCCAGGCGCTGCGGCTCAGTATAGAGCCGTCGCTGATGCTCACCAGCCGGTGAGGAGGGTTGAAGGCGATAATGCGGTTATTTATCTTCATGGGGATGCCGTGAAAATGCCCTTTAAGCTCTACGACCGCTCCTAGCCCCCTCTCCGTCTCGCTCGCGGGCTTGGCCGACGTAAAGTGGGGCTGCAAGAGCGGTATGTTGCGGTAGTCGGTCAGGAAGTCGAACACCTCCTGGGGGCTTGCCGTAACGATTGACGAGGCGGATACCGTCGGCATTATTTCTCCTCGGGTGCCAGGCGCTGGGTATTAGATATTGGGTGTTGATGTGCGCTTTCTTATCAGCATTACCAGGACCAGGATGCCGCCTGCCAGGAGCAGACCTATACACACACCGACAGGCAGCAGCACTAAAGGACTGCTCAGGGAAAGAGCGGGGCTGGAACGGGCCGCCGGTCTGTAGGGGAGGGATAAGCGCCACTGCTGGTCTATCTGGTCCACCGCCGCGCCAAGTCCCGCCTGAAGCGCCTCGTCGTAGGTCACGCCGTTGCGAAAGGCGGCAATTGTGCGGGCGAACTTCTCGGGGCCGTAGCGGCTGTCTTTCAGGATGAAGTCTATGGCGCTGCGGCTCTCGCCATAGCCAAGCGCCGCTTCCTCCTCGCTTGCGCCGAACGAGCCGGACAGCGCCTTGAGCGGCACCAGGCTCCCGTCCTCAGCAGCGGCTTTCAGCGTCTCTTCCTCTACCGGGTCGTGCGCTTCCTGGTTGTGTACCGCCAGTCCTTCATCCAGCCAGGCCGGAGGCGTGTTGTACGGGTTGCGCGTGGCCCCATACAGCACCAGGTGGCTCAGTTCGTGGGGCACCACGCGCTTTACCTCGCTGTCTGCGTTCGCATCGTCCCCAATAGCGGCCAGCACCAGCGACAACTCAGGGAAGGCCTTGCCGCCCACCCACTCGGGTATGTTCTTCGGCAGAGCGTCAATCAATTCGTCCTGCGTGGCGTACACCCAAACGTTGGCCTGGCGCTCCAGCTTCGCCCCTATGTCGTGTTGCAGGCGGTCAAGGGCGCTGCTTGCGGTATCGAGCAGGCTCTTGCCGAAGCCCTGCCCACCTTCGTACCAATGGACCGACACTCGCTTTTGCCCATCGCTAAGGTTCTGCCACTGGTGTCGCTCGTCCAGCATCGTAAAGCTCTGAGCAGGCGTATCCACCGTCTCCCCTGAGCCGTCGGTCAGAGTCCAGTAGTACGCTACCTCCGCGCCGGGCGGGATGTAATGCGTGCTGAGGTCCAGCGTCGCCTTCAAGTCTGGTTGGGAGGTTGGCTCTTTAACGTCCACTTGTTGGCCCGCCGTCACCGGGTCGCCCACCAGCCTGTAGTTCAACTCGGCCCGTGCCGCCTCGAAGCCATGCGCTCGCAAGGCAAAGGCGATTGTGTCGGGAAACTGAGGGTCGGCGCTCTGCCCATCCACCACGAGGGAAGTACCGAGCACCGAGTACCGAGTATCGAGTGGGGCTGACCAGGCGTTCGCCGGCAGCACTATGCCTAGCAGCAGCGCCAACGATATTACGAGTCGGAGACCACTAATGAAGGGCCGTACTGTGCTCGGTACTCGGTGCTCGGTGCTCGTTACGTCCCTATCTTCCATCGCAGGTACGCCTCAATGAAGCCGTCTATGTTGCCGTCCAGAACAGAGGCGGGGTTGGTGTCCTCATGCCCGGTGCGGTGGTCCTTCACCAGGTTGTAAGGGTGCAGCACGTAAGAGCGTATCTGACTACCCCAGCCTGTGGACACATGCTCGCCTTTCAGCCGGGCCTGTTCTTCCGCGCGTCGTGCTTCCTCGATCTCCCATATGCGCCCGCGCAGCACGCGCATGGCGGTCTCACGGTTCTGTAGCTGGCTCCGCTCGTTCTGGCAGGTGACTACGATGCCTGTAGGCAGGTGGCGCAGTCGCACCGCCGTCGAGGTCTTGTTGACGTTCTGCCCGCCCGCACCGGTCGCCCGGTAAAACTCCTCCTCGATGTCGTCGGGGTTAAGCTCCACCTCGGCTTCGTCCTCCACTTCGGGCAACACCTCTACCAGCGCAAAGGACGTGTGCCTGCGGTGCGATGCGTCGAATGGGGAAAGGCGTACCAGGCGATGCGCTCCCGCCTCGGCATGGGCGTATCCGTAGGCATTCGCGCCCTTGATGAGGATTGTGGCGCTCTTGATGCCCGCTTCGTCGCCCTCGGTAAAGTCTATTATCTCGGTGGCGTAGTCGTGCTCCTCGGCCCAGCGAGTGTACATACGCAGAAGCATCTGCGCCCAATCCTGCGCCTCGGTGCCGCCCTCGCGGGCGTGTACCGACAGGATAGCATTGCTGGCGTCGTGTGGCCCGTTCAGCATCAGGGAAAGCTCTAGCTTGTCGAGTTCGGCACGCAGGCGGGCGGCGTCGGCGGCCACCTCGGCTACTACCTCCTCATCTTCCTCCTCGGTCACAAGCTCTAGTAGCTCGCTCATGTCGCTGGCGCGCTGCTCTAAGCCACGCCAACGATTGACCTGGTCTTGCAGAGCGGTGAGGCGGCGCATGGCGGTCTGGGCGGCACGCTGGTCGTCCCAGAAGTCCGGTTGTTGGGACTGTTCGTAGAGGCGGGTTATCTCGGTGTCTTTATCTGCTAAGTCAAAGACGCTCCTTGATGTCGTGGATTCGGGCGCTCAGACCCTGTATATCTTCGTTGAGGTTTTCGGTTGAAATGGGGGTTATGGACATTGGAATACAGCCCTCTCGGTGGTATTGGACGATAGACGATGGCTTTTTTATCGTCTATCGTTCAGTATAACACCCGCCTTACCCACCTACAACTACCGTTATCCCAAGCCCATCCGTATTCTCTCTTATAATCGGCACTATTATCGATTCGAGGCGGGGGTTGGTCGCCAGCATACGGTTGAAGCGGGCTGTGGCGGCGGCGGCCGGGTCGTCGGCGGGAGGCTCGATCACGGCTCCGTCGCGGATCAGGTTATCGCTCAGGATCACGCTGCCGGGGCGCGACAGCTTGATGGCCCATTCCAGGTACGCGGGATAGTTTACCTTGTCGGCGTCAATGAAGAAGAGGTCGAACGGGCCTTCCCCGCTGGCCTGAATCTGGGGCAGCAGGTCCAACGCCGCTCCCACTCGCACCTCCACGCGGTCCGCAAGCCCCGCTCGCGCGATATTGGCGCGGGCCACCTCGGCGTGCTTCGCCTCGTATTCCAGCGACAGCACCCGGCCCCCATCCGGCAAAGCGCGGGCCAGCCAGATAGTGCTGTACCCTCCCAGCGTGCCGATCTCCAGCGCCTTCTTCGCCCCGCTTATCTTCGCCAGTATATAGAGCAGTTTGCCTTCGTTGGGCGAAACGTGTATCTCCGGTAGGCCGTTTCGCTGGCTCTCTTTGAGCGCGTCGGCCAACTCCTCGTCGTTGGGGTTGAACAAGTCCTCGATATAGCCGTCTATGCGCCTGAGCTTTTCGCTTTCTGAATCGTTGGTCATGTTTTTGTCCTTTCTGTAAGCGCCCCGATGTCGGTCCACCCGTAACCTATTTCGGTAAGCGTGACCCCACCTAACTCGAAGTCCTGCCGCCTTACCTCTTGCCCGCCCAACGCTTCGTAGAACATACACGAAGGATTGCCTACCACACACCACAGGAGCATAGAGTGAATACCCATCTCTGTCAGCCTTTCAGCAACCGCTGAGATGAGCCTACGGCCCATGCCCTGGCGCTGGTATGCTTGCAGGAGGTAGATAGCGTATAGTTCGCCCTTGTACACATCGTCTTCGGGCCGGGTTGGGCCGCCCATTGCGAAGCCAACGATGCCCTCCTGCTCATCCTCGGCCACGTATACGAAGCTGGGGTTGTCGGGATTGGTCAACGCCCTCGACCACATGTCTTCGCGCTCTTCATACGAAAGACTTGCCAGGTAGTCGTCGGGCGCAATGCCCCGATAGGTGGTGCGCCAGCTATCTACGTGGACGCGAGCGATGCCGGGCGCGTCGGCGGTGGTGGCTTGTCTTATCATGGGCTTCGACATGGGTTGCCCGCCCCGGCAGCTAAAGTAGCCGGGACTATATCACCCCAGCAACCCCGGTATCTGTGTCGGTATCTTTGCCACCTTCACCTCTGCGTCTTCCAGCGCCGATATTTTGCCCTCGGCCGTGCCCGCACCGCCCGATATGATCGCTCCGGCGTGGCCCATGCGCCTGCCCGGAGGCGCGGTGCGGCCCGCGATGTAGCCCGCCACCGGCTTGGTCACGTGCTCTTTGATGAAGGTTGCAGCCTGCTCTTCTTCGTCGCCGCCTATCTCGCCTATTAGCACTATCTTCTCGGTGTTGGGGTCTTCCTGGAACAGGCGCAGACAGTCAATGAAGTTCGTACCGTGTATGGGGTCGCCGCCGATGCCCACCGCCGTGCTCTGGCCCATGCCCGCCTCGGTCAGCGAGTATATCACCTCATACGTGAGCGTGCCCGACCTCGATACGATCCCCACGCCGCCCGGCTTGCAGATATAGCCCGGTATGATACCCACCTTCGCCTCCCCCGGCGTTATCAGACCGGGGCAGTTGGGTCCGATCAGGCGGCTGTTGCTCGCTTCAAGCACGTCGTACACCCGCATCATGTCCAGCACGGGTATGTTCTCGGTGATAGCCACAACCAGTGGTAGGCCCGCCGCGATGGCCTCCAATATGGCGTCGGCTCCGAAGGCCGGGGGCACAAAGCTGATGCTGGCGTTGGCTCCTGTCTCCTTTACCGTTTCTGCCACCGTGTTGAAGATCGGCACGCCTAGCGCCTCTGTGCCCCCCTTGCCCGGTGTTACGCCGCCAACCACTTTCGTGCCGTACTCGATCATCTGCTGCGCGTGGAACGACCCCTCGCGCCCTGTCATCCCCTGCACCAGCAGCCTGGTCTCCTTATTCGCAAGTATGCTCATCGCCTGTTAGCCCCTCGCTTTCAAAATAGTAGCGCCGGGATTATACCATAGCGTTCGGTCGCGGACAATCAGCGGATCATCCGAAATGGAACCGCCACGACGCCAAGAACACACACACAATAGAATCTTGGCGTCTTGGCGGTTGGCAAATTACTGCCCTAACCCCACTACATCTAACTGGCGGCCTGACAACACCTTGAAGGTGATGAGGAGAGCGAAGGAGGCGACGACCAGGATTGCCGATAGCACGATGGCCGCGTTCAGGTCGCTTTCGAGGGCGGTGTAGATGGCGAGGGGCATTGTCTGGGTGCGGCCCTGGAAGTTGCCCGCGAAGAGTATCGTGGCCCCGAACTCGCCCAGCGAGCGTGCCCAAGCCATTATCGCCCCACCCGCCATGCCGGGTAGCGCAAGAGGCAAAACTATCTTCTGGAAGCGCGCCCAGCGGCCCGCCCCCTCCGTCGCCGCCGACTCGTCCAGCTCTACCGGCACGTTCTGGAAGGCGGAGCGCGCCGCTTTGATATAGAAGGGCGAGGCCACAAACACCTGCGCCAATACCACCGCCGCTGTGCTGAAGGCCAGGTCCAGACCCGCCCCCTCCAAGACCGAGCCGAGCAGCCCGTGCCGTCCAAAGGCCAGCAACAGCGCCACCCCCGCTACCGCAGGCGGCATCACCAATGGAAGCTCCACCAGCGTATCGAGCACATGCTTGCCCGCGAAGCTATACCGAGCCAGCATGTAGGCCACAGGCGTGCCCAACAGCAGCATGAGGGCAAGGCTCAGTAGAGTGGTAAGCAGGCTCAAACCGAGCGCATCAAGCACGATAGGGTTGCTAGTATACGACCACAGCGCCTCAACAGGCACCCGTAGCAGCAGCGCAACTACAGGCAGCGTGAGAAAGCCCAAGAACAACGCCACCACCAAGCCGAGGGCCGCGTTCCCTACGATCCGGCCCCATTGCTGCTTTGGCTGGTCCCAGGCTCGCGCCCCGGCCTTACCTCTCGCTATAGACCCTATGCGCTCTCTTTCCACCCTATTTGCTCTGTACTGCTCGCCCGAAGCCGTAGCTCGCCAGTACCTGCTGCCCTTCGCCCGACAGAACATACTCGATAAAGCCTTTCGCCGCCTGGGGGTGCGGCGCGTCCTTCACAGGCGCGATGTAGTAGAGGGCCGTTACGTTGTACTGGTCGGGTATCTCGATAGTGCCCACGCCCAGAGGCACTGGTCGCATGATACGACCGGGCATCGGTTTAGCTTTGGCGTCGGTCGCATAGACTATGCCCGCGTCGGCCTCGCCAAGCTGCACCTTCGACAACACCTGCCGCACATTGTCCTCCCGCGATACCACGTTTGCCAGCGCCCTCGCCTTGAAATCGCTGCCATAAGCAGGGTCCGACGACAGCTTATCGAGAGCCTGTAGCGCATAGTTGCCTGCAGGCACAGACGGCCCAGCAAGGTCCAGCTTTATACCCGGTTTAGCCAGGTCTTTCAACGTGGTCACTTTCGGCGTATCACCGCGAGCCGTGATAACAACCAGTTTGTTGGTTGCCAGCACCTGCTGCGTGCCGCTCATCACCGCGCCTGCGACTATCGCGGCCTCCATGCTCTTCGCGTCAGCCGAGGCAAATACGTCGGCCTTAGCCCCCTGCCCAAGTTGGGCGACCAGCGCCTGCGAACCTGCGTAGTTGTAGGTAACGTCGCTCATGCCTTTCTCCTTCAGGCCGTTTACCATCGCATCGAAAGCATCTTTGAGTGATGCAGCAGCGAACACAGTGAGTGTGCCGTTAAGCGTGCCGGTGTCAGTAGCGACCGGCGATACGGCCCCCGGCTGGGCTGTAGGAGTAATAGCCTGCCCGCCGCACCCGGCGACCAAAAGTAGACATAGCAGGCTTGGAGCAACGGACAGAGTGCGGACAGATTTCACTACAGCGCACCTCCTTCGCCTCTGCGCGTGGCAATCATCACCGAGGTTGACTTGAACATCGCCACAGCCTCCATCCCCACCTCCAACCCCATCTCGTCTGCGGCCTCTCTCGTGATCACCGCCACGATGTGGTTATCGCCTACCTGCATATCCACCTGGCACATCACATCGCCGCGCTTAACAGCAGTGATCATTCCAGGCAACTTGTTGCGTATGCTGGCGAGGGTTATCCCTTCTTCCTCCATTATTCAAGCCCTCCTTGTATGGTTATCGAGCGGTTCACGAACCGCCCCTACATCTCCATCAGCAGTAGCCCTATCTGCAACGCCAACCGTGTATCTGCGTCATCTAAATCGAGGCCGAGCAGCGCCTGGATGCGCGACAGCCTGTACCTGAGCGAGTTGCGATGCAGAAAAAGGTCGTTGGCCGTGCGCGTCGAATTGCCGCCGTGCCGCAGGTAGGCCGCGAGCGTTCTCACCAGGTCGCCGTGATGTTCGTGGTCGTATCGTTCGAGCGGTGCCAACAGACCTCGGTAATATTCCGCCTTGCGCGGATCGCCCTTCAGCGCCTCAAGGAGCAGCTCGAGGTGTTGGGAAGCCTCCGAATTGTCTCCTTGCAGGCTCATACGCTTTATCTCCTTCTATTGGCGCTTGCTTATGTTTTATCACACTTTGCCGAGCACTGTTTGTGCAGACTGCATAGAAACAGTACGGTTATCGCTACTTATCTCTTCACGACCCTCAGTGTTTAGGTAAGGTTCCACCGACAATCGG
>JBBSGN010000072.1:0-8725 GCA_038254085.1 Chloroflexia bacterium
CAAAATCTATCGATTGATCGTACCAAAGTTGTCCTGTGCCGTCGGAAGCGAACTGGAAGATTCCCGGGCCGGGCTCCTTGAAAGCGTTGCTGTCAGAGACATAAAGTCTTCCGTCCGGTCCGAAGGTCGGGTAATTGGCTATCTTGATGCTGCGCCCGTCTGCGCCATCAGCGAACTTCTCGTACTCACCATTCTTTGCGTCGAGCCTCATTACCGCAGCGTGCTTCAAGTCGCACACGTATAAGTTGCCTTCCTTATCGAAAGCCATGCCCTGACTGAAACCTTCCGAAGAGGCGACCTGCTCCATAGAGGAGCCATCAGGCTCTATACGGTAGATCTGCCCCCGTTCGCCCCCACACCATATGCTCCCGTCCCTATGTACAGCAAGGCCCTCCGGGTGATCGAGGCGGGGGTCGGTCAGGAGCCCATCGTAGAAAACTGACGCCGCACTTGCATTCAGTACCGTATCCGTCACACTATCTCCTTCTCTACCTGCAACTTGCCAGCTACATCAAGCCTGCTCCTATAAATTCTCCAACTTGCTCGTCCGCAGGTGGGCGTCCGGCCGCTCGTGCAAACCAGGGAGGAGTTCGGTTCCCAGCCCCGGCCCCTCAGGAGGAGACACGTATCCCTCGGCCACGGTGGGCAGCCTCGTGACGAGCTCTTTATACCAGCCGGTATAGAAGGCGCGCACCGTCTCCTGCACCAGAGCGTTGGGTAAGTTTATGGAGAGGTGTGTAGAGGCCGTCAGTACCACCGGACCGGTGCAATCATGCGGCGCCACGGGCAGGTGGTAAGTCTCAGCCATCGTGGCGATTTTCTTGGCCTCGGAGAGTCCACCGCACCAGCTTACGTCTAGAATCAAGATCTTCGCTGCTCTGTTCTCGATCAGGTCAAGGAAATCCCTACGGCCCGAGAGCGTCTCTGCACCGGCGACTGGAAGGTGGGTGGAGGACGCAAAGTCCGATAGGGCATTGAGATCGTCGGCTTTTACAGGGTCTTCTAACCAGAAAGGCTCAAATTCTTCCAAAGCCTTGGCTATTCTTTGGGCGGTGGGGAGGTTCCACAAAGAGTGAAATTCGACCATTATGTCTATCTCTGAGCCTACCGCCTCCCGTATCTTACGCAGCGGCTCGAGCCCCTTCTGCAAGTCAGCGTCGGAGATGTAGTGCCCACCTGATTCCTCAGCGTAGGGATCGAACGGCCATATCTTCATGCCAGTTATGTCCTGTGAGAGTAGATCCTCTGCGAGCTCATCGGCACGGTAAAGAAAAGCGTCAAGATCCTCATAAGGACCCTCTTCACCTCCGTCAATCCCCCAGTTGCTCACTTCTTGACGAGGGCTCTCGCGAACGTATCGATAGCCCGCGCATGTGTTGTATGTTCGAATTTTGTCCCGGTATTGGCCACCTAATAGCTGATAGACGGGCTGACCTGTAACCTTGCCGAAGAGATCCCAGAGCGCGATGTCGATCGCAGAGTTGCCTCGGGTTTCTACGCCGCTGCTCTTGTACCCGAGATAACCGTAGAGTTCCTTAGCGTGACGATCAAGGTGCAAGGGATTCTTGCCCAGCAAATACGGAGCCACAGTCTCATGCACATAGGCCTCGACCGCCTGCGCTCCGAAAAAGGTTTCACCCAAACCAACTAGCCCGTCATCTGTATATATCTCCACAAACAATATATTGGGAAACTCATTGAGGCGGAGCGTGTCTATCTGAGAAACAACCATGCACAAGCTCCTTCCAAGCGTCGGCTATCATTGGGAAGAATTGACTTGGCTATTCTTATACCACCACGTTTTCGCGCAGATCAGCTTCTATCTCCTCCAGGCTGCGCCCTTTGGTCTCGGTAACAAAGAACCACACGAATGCGAGAGCAGCAATACAAATTAACGAATATCCTAAGAACAGGTACCCTACTCCCAGTGCAGACAGTAAAACGGGAAAAGTCAAGGAGACCACGAAGTTCGCGCCCCAGAGTAAGACCGTTGCGACCCCCATCGCAGCACCCCGGATTTTTAAGGGAAAGATCTCACCTAGCATCACCCAGACTATCGGGCCCCAACTTACCGCGAATGAAGCAATGAAAAGCGCTAGACAGATGAGCGTTACGATTCCTACGGGCCCTATACCCGTCGGTTCAGGAAGGGCCAAAGAAGTTACGGCGAGCACACCTAGACTCAAGAACATGCCGATGGCGCCGCCCAACAGAAGCGGCTTTCGCCCTACGCGGTCTATGTAACGGATCGCCACCAGCGTCATTCCAACGTTGATAACACCTATACCAGCGTTAGATATTATCGCCGCCGTGTCGCCGAAGCCCACTTTAGTGAGGGTCGTTGGAGCGTAGTAGATGATGGTATTAATGCCTATTATCTGCTGAAAGATAGCAAGCCCCATGCCAACCACCAACACGGGCTTCATCCAGGGAGCCAGAAGCTCTCTGAGGCCGGCTTCCTCCTGGTTCTCCATCTCCTTGATCTCACGGAGTTCTTTCTGAACGGTCTCCTCGTCCCGGTTGAGCCTGAGTACCTCCTGAGCTTCATCATCACGATGCTGCCTCACGAGCCATCGCGGGGTCTCTGGCATGAAGATTATCCCAAACGCTAGCAGTGCCGAAGGAATGACGGCTAGCGCGACCATCCAGCGCCAAGCATCAAATGGGGCCAAAGCTGAGTTGGCTATGTAAGCTACGAGTATCCCCGTCACGATCATTAGCTGGTTTAGCGAAGCGATAGCCCCGCGAATCTCTGTAGGTGCTATCTCTGCCAAATAAACTGGAACGGTAACTGAGGCCGCACCAACGGCGAGGCCCAACACAACACGAAAAAGGATCAGCACTTCGGCATTCGGGGCGAGGGCCGCTCCTATAGCTCCTACAGAAAAGACCAAAGCGACTATAAGTACGGTCCTACGCCTACCCAGTGCATCGGCAATACTTCCACCAGCCCCAGCGCCGATCATGGCGCCCACCAAAAGTGAGCTCACGACCAACCCCGACATGAAAGGGCTGAGGCCCAAATCCTTGTTTATATACAGGATGGCACCCGCAATAACTCCAGTGTCATACCCAAAGAGAAGGCCCCCTAGAGCCCCGAAAAAGTAAGCGAGTTTATTGGTGCTTATCCCGCCTGGCCCTGTAGGTGAACTCGACATAACCAGTCTACCTCCTTCAAATTGTCTTTCCCCAACCACGCTTCCACTTGTGGCTTTACCGGTCTTACCACAGTAGTGTACACTTTGTTCTTAAGTGGGGTCAAGTGGAAGCGTATTTGGAGGTAACAAAGGTGGAACAACTTGAAGGTTTTGCCACAGCTATTACCGGAGGAGCGGGAGATATCGGATCCGCGATGGGTCAGGAACTGGCGAGACTGGGTGCATCAGTGACTCTCATAGACACGAAGTCTCCAGAGGAGGCTGAGCCATGGTTGGTGGAGGCAAGAAAGTTTAGCGACGAGGTCGACTATGTAACGGTTGACGTGCGAGATCGAAACGCAGTCGACGAGGCACTGGCCCATATAGATCCATTAGACATAGCGATTGGCAATGCAGGAATAGTAGACTCGGCGCCTTTTCTCGATATTACGGAAGAGCAGTGGCGCCACCATCTGGGCGTAAACCTCACGGGATGTTTTAATTTCGGCCAGTCAGCAGCTCGTTTAATGGTCGAGCGTGAAACCCGTGGGAGGATTCTATTTACCAGCTCCTGGGTCCAGGATGTTCCTTGGCCAGAGATCACCGCATATGCCGTTTCGAAAGCAGGAATCAGAACGCTGGCGCGCCAGATGGCACGGGAGCTAGCGCAGCATGGAATCCTCGTCAACGTGATCGCACCGGGTATCGTAAGCGCCGGTCTGGCCCGATGGCAGATGGAGAATGAGCCGCAGTATGCACGTCGCGTCGATAATGTGATACCGCTTGGAGTAGCGCAGACGCCTGAGCAGGTTGCCAAGGCAACAGCCTTCCTGTGCTCAGAGGCTTCCGACTACATGACTGGCGCGTCGCTTCTAATAGACGGTGGGTGCTCGCTATTTCAGTTCGACGAATGAAGAACATGCAGCCTATCGCGCGCGGGCGAGTATGAGCTACCATCGGAGGCAGAGGAATTGGGGAGCCCGCATCCTAGAGTACCTGTACAAGGGCATGCGGACGGTAGTGCTAGAAAATGAGAAGCTTAGGATAGGTGTTCTGGTAGACAAAGGCACTGATGTCATTGAATTCAACTACAAGCCTAAAGATATGGACTTCGTTTGGCTGTCAGCAGGCGGAGTAAGGAATCCGACCTCTTATCTTTCGACCTCCCCCGACCTTCTGGCCACATTCATGGACTACTATCCGGGTGGGTGGCAAGAGATCTTTCCGAACGGTGGAGCTCCCTCTTCCTACCTGGGGGCCCAGTTCGGCCAGCACGGCGAGGTTAGCAACTTACCCTGGGACTACGAGTTAGTTGAGGACAGCGAAGACGCCGTAGCCGTAAGGTTCACGGTCAGGACCCAGAAGACACCTTTTCTCCTGGAGAAAGAACTCCGGCTCCTTTCTGGGGAGAGCAGCCTTCGTGTAGACGAGACGCTCACCAATGAGAGCAAGATATCTCTCCAAGCGATGTGGGGGCACCATATCGCCTTCGGATTCCCCTTTCTCAGGGAGGGTTGCCGAATACGTCTTCCAGAGGAAGCGACGGTCGTCCCGCACGAAGCGCCGATACATCCAGAGGGTCGGCGGGTCAAGGGCGGGAGGAGTTACCTTTGGCCAGTCGCGGAGGGAGAGTCAGGAGAAGAGGTCGACTTGAGTGTCCTGCCAGAGAGGGGAACTGCGAGCGAGATGCTCTACCTAACGGATCTCCCGGAGGGTTGGTACGAGGTTGAAAATCCAAAGAATGGTTTAGGAATGCGAATAAGTTGGGACGTTGAGAGGATGCCCTACCTGTGGTTCTGGCAAGAGTACGGAGCCTCGGAATTCTATCCCTGGTACGGGAGGCACTACAACATAGGGCTTGAGCCATTTTCAAGCTTCCCGACGAACGGAATACAGGAGGCGGTAGAGAACGACACGGCACTTTCGGTAGGATCTCATCAGAAGCTTAGCTTCTCTTTTCGAGCAGAGGTGCTGGACAGGTAGAAAAGCTACGAGAGAGGAGATGGAGGGTGGCGGATTTCTCGGAGAAGGCGGCTATCGTCATCGGAGCTCAGGGCATCGGCTTCGCGACGGCTCGAAAGCTGGCTCAAGAGGGTGCCTCGGTTGTTGTCTGCAGCGATCAGGAGGATCAGGTCGAGCAGACGGTAGCCGAGCTGCATAAAGAGGGCTTGGAGGTTAAGGGCCTGAAGGCAGACGCTACCTCTTCTGCTGACATGGACCGGCTGGTGGACTTTACAGTGGAGACTTATGGGGGTGTGGACATCCTCATCAACAGCGCCGGCGTTCAACGCTATGGGACCGTGGTCGACACAGCAGAAGAGGTGTGGGATGAGGTCCTGGGCGTCAACTTGAAAGGGATGTACCTGGCCTCCAAGCACGCCATCCCGAAGATGAGAGAGCGTGGGAGCGGCTCGATCGTTAACGTATCCTCGGTGCAGGCGTTTGCTTCGCAGAAGGGGGTTGCAGCCTATACGGCCAGCAAGGGGGGCATCAACGCCCTGACACGTGCCATGGCCGTGGACCATGCAGACGAGAACATCCGGGTTAACGCTGTCTGCCCGGCTTCGGTGGATACCCCTATGCTCAGGTGGGCGGCAGATCTGTTTAAGGGGGAGAAGAGCGCCGAAGAGACGGTGGAGGATTTTGGAAAGATGCACCCTCTTGGGAGGGTTGCCAAGGCCGAAGAGGTAGCAGAGGTGATCGCCTTTCTCGCGAGTGACAAGGCGAGCTTCGTAACAGGAAGCGAGTACAAAATCGACGGCGGGCTGCTCTCCGCTCTCGGCGTACAGTTACCCGAATGAGCTTGCACCTCTAAACTTGGAAGAGGAGGAAAGATGGAAATCACGGACATTCGGGCTACTACTGTAACGATCCCACTCGAAGCTCCGCTGCTGCACGCCAATGGGGCTCATTGGGGTCGCTTTGTGCGGACCGTTGTCGAGGTAGAGACCGACGAGGGACTCGTCGGTCTTGGCGAGATGGGCGGTGGAGGAGAGAGCGCTGAGCTTGCCTTCGAAGGTCTCAAATCCTACCTTGTAGGACATGATCCCTTTGAGCTAGAGGCTTTGCGGTTCAAGATCGCGAATCCCACGGCCAGTCTCTACAACGACCGCACCCAGCTACACGCGGCTATAGAGTTTGCCTGCCTCGACCTTGTGGGACAGCAGTTGGGCGTTCCTGTCTACAACCTTCTGGGCGGCAAACTAAGGGATGAGGTGCCCTTCGCCAGTTATCTCTTCTACCGCTACCGAGATTCAGAGAATGGCGAAGGTGAGGTCCGAACTCCTGAGCAGCTCGTCGAGCACGCCAGGGAACTAAAGGGTAGGTGCGGTTTTAGCTCCCATAAGCTCAAAGGAGGAGTCTATCCTCCAGACTACGAACTCGGGTGCTATAAGGCCCTATCAGCGGCGTTCCCCGAAGACACCTTACGCTACGACCCGAACGCGGTCTTGAGTGTCGAGGAGGGAATACGCTTCGGCAAGGCTATAGAGAGTCTCAAAAACGACTACTACGAGGATCCTACCTGGGGTTTGAACGGTATGCGGCGGATACGGGAGATGGTGAGGATACCGCTTTCAACCAACACCGTTGTCATAAACTTCGAGCAGTTGGCCCAGAACGTCCGAGACCCTGCAGTGGACATCATCCTACTCGATACTACCTTCTGGGGTGGCATAAGGCCGTGCGTGAAGGCTGCGGGTGTCTGCGAGACCTTCCAGCTTGGTATCTCCGTACACTCCTCCGGAGAACTAGGTATCCAGCTTGCCACGATGCTTCACCTCGGTGCGGTAGTACCTAACCTGACTTTCTCGGCTGATGCTCACTATCATCACCTCAAGGACGATATCATAGAGGGAGGTAAGTTCGAGTACCAGGACGGAAGCATAAGAGTGCCCGAGCTTCCCGGCCTCGGCGTTCGCCTCGATCAGGATAAGCTTGAGGAGTATGCGGAACTTTACAAGGAGTTCGGAGGGTACCCATACGATCGAGATCCAGGGCATCCAGGCTACTATCCATTGCTACCCAAGCAACGCTTCGCTGATCCGAGCCAGAGTCTCACGCCAGATCTAGCCGCAACGTAGTATCGTGTTCAATACCACCGATGTATGAACGTTTGCTCCTCCAAGAAAGCAATTTAACTTTGAGATGGGGTACCTTCCTGAGCCATATGCGCTACCGCATAGATATCGGCTATCATGTAGGCACTCTCTTTGGGCAACTCACAAGACGCTGCTCTATCAAGCGAGTGGGGACAAAAGATCTCTGCCGTCTCGTTAACCGCATGCTCCGCAAAGTCCTCTCTTACACTACATGGCCCGATGGTAGCATACTACACTGTTAACTGGGGAGCATATATGGTCTCCTTGCTCAATCATCTGATGAACGATCCAACCTTACAGTTCTCGAAGCTGTGCATCTGAAAAATCTGCACATCGGGTTAATCATCGTCTATATCCTTCGCCGCTATTTGCAGAAGCTTTTCCAGAGGTATATCCGGCCCTACCAAGCGCTCTAACTCTCGTTCGGCCAATATATCCAGGCTACGGTCGAAATCTTTTCCGTAAAGACTTTCGGCGAAAGACAGATGTTTAGTCAAGGCGCTAACAGCTCGATCACCATCCCCGTCACAGACCCCTTCGTATATCTCACGATGGTACGGTGTGCCAAGACGGTAAACTTCAGGATCAGCCAGACTACGAAGTACCAATTCTATAGTCGAGTCCGAAATAGCTCTGAACATCGTCTCTATCACTGGGTTCCCAGCCGCCCTTGCTATACTCATGTGGAAGGTGACGTGGTATCTCGTTTTCTGAACGAGTTCAGGGCTGCTTTCAAACTGTAAAAGCGCCAGTTCCATAGCTTTCAGGTGGTCTGGTTTTGCTCGCGCACAAGCTAAAGAAACCGCTTCACTCTCGAGCATCTGGCGTGCCTCCATGAGGTGGCGAGGTGTAGCCTGCTGTCTCCGGAACATCATCCCTAAACCACGAGAAACGTTGCTTGATTGCGCGTGCTGCACATACGCTCCACGACCGGGCACGATTGTAATGAGGTGGCGTTCTACGAGGCTCCGCAGCGTTTCTCTGATCGCTGGTCGGCTAAGACCAAAGCGTTCGACCATATGTCGCTCTGACTGCAGTTTCTCTCCAGGTTGAAGCTGGCCTGCAAGGATGCCGCTTTCTAGGGTTCTGAGGAGATCGTCCTTAGTCGTTATTAAGTTATTGGCTAAGTCATCCATCTTTGCTTAGTATAGCTTGCTCACAAATTTCGGCGGAAGGAAACGATATTCTGCCCATCTAGTAATCGGCGAACAGTTAATATTATCGTCACTTGGGTATGTCCCATCGTGGCTGAGTAACAGTGCCACAAAAACTATTTCAGATAGAAGTACAGGATCAGTTTTAGTTGGCATTGGAGCGAATATCTGAACACAACTGTAAGATTAGCTAACTAACCCGATGTGCGAGTTTCTCAGGTGAGCAGCTTCGCCAGTTGCAGAGGTTGGTTGCCGATGCGATGGTTGAGTGACCTGCCCCCCGAAAGCTGATCCAGCTAGTATGAGAGTCCAACAGCCCGTGGTGGGCACAAGG
>JBBSGN010000073.1:0-8688 GCA_038254085.1 Chloroflexia bacterium
GACGGCCCCGTATGCAGAGGAACCTCACCCTGCGGCACCGGATGATCAAGTTCATACGAGATTACCTGGACGAACGCAATTTCGTGGAGATCGAGACGCCGATCCTCATCAAGAGCACGCCGGAGGGAGCGCGCGACTACCTGGTGCCGAGCCGCATCCACCCAGGCGAGTTCTATGCTCTTCCCCAATCGCCCCAGCAAATGAAGCAGCTTTTGATGGTGGCCGGGATGGGACGATATTTCCAGATTGCGCGCTGCTTCCGCGACGAGGACTTGCGGGCCGACCGCCAGCCAGAGTTCACACAACTCGACGTGGAGATGAGCTTCATAGAGCGGGAGGACATACTGCAACTGATTGAGGGCTTGCTGATACAGTTGGTGCCCGCCGTTAGCGACAAGCGGATTATGACAGTGCCGTTCCCGCGCATAACATATGCCGAGTCGTTGGCGAAGTATGGCAACGACAAGCCGGACCTGCGCTTCGGCATGGAGATCACCGATTTGTCGGAGGCGTTGAAAGGGAGCGGGTTCGGGGTGTTCGCGGACGCGGTCGCCAATGGCGGCACGGTGGCCGGCATAAGGGTCCCCGGTGCGGCGGGCTACACGCGCCGCGAGTTGGACGACCTGACCGAGACGGCCAAGCGGCACGGGGCGAAGGGCCTGGTCTGGATGGCGGTCGAAGGCAAGTCCGAGGAGAGCGGCGAGGGGCCGTCGTGGCAGGTGCGCTCGCCTGCGGCCAAGTTCCTAAGCGCGGAGGAGATAGACCGCATCGTGCCACTCATGCAGGGCAAGGCCGGAGATTTGTTGCTCATAGTCGCGGACCAAACCTCGACGGCGCGTGACGTGTTGGGCAGGCTGCGGGTCGAGATGGGACGCAGGCTTGGCCTGTTGGACGACTCGGTGCTGGCCTTCGCGTGGGTGATTGACCCGCCTCTGCTTGAGTGGAGCGTGGAGGAGAATCGCTGGGACGCGGTGCATCACCCGTTCACCGCGCCGGTGCCGGAGGACGCGCACCTGTTGGAGACGAACCCTGGCGCAGTGCGGGCCGCCGCCTATGACGATGTGTGCAATGGCTTCGAGCTTGGCACAGGCTCAATCCGAATCCACGACCGGGACTTACAGGCGCGCATTTTCCAGTTGATGGGCTACTCGGACGAAGAGATCAACGCAAGGTTTGGGCACCTGCTCAACGCCTTCGAGTACGGTGCGCCCCCGCACGGCGGAGTAGCGCAGGGCCTCGACCGCATAGCCATGCTGCTGGCGGGCGAAAGCAACATACGCGAGGTAATCGCCTTCCCCAAGACCGCCCAGGCCCGCGACCTAATGATGGACGCGCCATCTGCCGTGCCTGAGAAGGCGCTGCGCGAGTTGCACATAAAGAATGATGCGTAAAACGTGAAACGTGAATAATTGAACCACAAAGACACAAAGGGCACGAAGAATAAAGAACAATAGAATCTTCGTGTCCTTTGATTGATGAAGTCTAATACAATCTTGTTTTCATTCGTGAATCACGCATCACGTTTCACGTATCGCGTTTCACGCATTGGCACAATTCGTGCTTCCCGACCACTAGAGCCTGTTATGAACTCTTGAAGACCAATTTGTGCGTGGGCCGCACCTTATAATGATGCTCAACCGACCCCGCAGGGCTGGAATCGAACAGATTCAGTCCTCTACAGTGGGTTCTACGGCAGGTTCCACGCGCAAATTGTGCTTGATAAGCAAGTTCAGAGTTCATAACAGGCTCTAGGCGTAAGCAACAGTAGGGCGAAGGAGGCACTTTTTATGGATACGAATAGGAAGGTAGACGTTGGGACGTTGTTGGGGCAGGTGGCTTCGATGCTGGCCCAGAACCGGGGGAACCTGAACGGGCTGGGCAACGGCACGCACGGGGACCGTATGGCTAACGCTTTTGAGGCAGCAGCAGAGGCGGCCCGCAGCGCCAGCACGGACGACGCGGGACAGCAGCTTGCGATGGCAGCCCAGGCCATGAGGCAGGTGGGGCGCGGCAGGGCGGCGAACTACTACGCCAACGGTTTGCAACAGGCGGCCTCCCAATTCCAGGGGCAAAGCGGCATCTCCGCAAACGACCTGGGGCCACTTTTGCAATCGCTATTGGGCGGGGTGCAGCAGGGCAACCCGGCGCAGCCCGGCCAGGGAACGCTGCTTGACGCGCTCGGCCCGGCGGTGGCCGCCTTCATGGGAGCCAAGCAGCAAGGCCAGGACGAGCGCCAGGCGGCTATGGACGCGCTGCAATCCGCCGTTTCTGGGGCGAAAGGCACGGCCAGCCGGGGCTATGTTGACCCTGGGGCGGCCTCGGCGACGGGGGTGATCGGCGGCATTATCGGCGCGTTGCTGCCGAGCGTGCTAGGCGCACTGATGCATGGCGGCGCAAGCCAACAGCCCGATTACGGCCAGCAACCAGGTTACGGGCAGGGTTACGGCCAGCAATACGAGCAACCGCAGCAGGACCCGCTAGGCGGGTTAGGAGGGTTGATCGGCGGGGCGCTTGGCGGGCTGACAGGCGGGCAAGACAACACGCAGCAAGGTCAACCGGGGCAGGACATGAGCCGAGGCGCGCCTGGCACCGGCTGGTGGCCTTTCGCCTAACAAATAGCCCTTCTGAGCTATCGCGAAGACGACCGGGGTGGCGGTTTTCACACCGTCTTTGGTGAAGTATCGCACAATGTCTTCAAGGTGGGCCTCGGTGAACTTGCCGCGCTCTTCCTCCGGCATTTCTTTCAGCACCAGGTCGCCCCAGGTGCTGCCGCGCCCGTGGTTCCACCAGTCTAGGTAGGTGGTGAAGTGGACCGGTATCGGCTCCTCTTCCACCTGTACATCGTCGAAACCGGCTTCCTTGAGCAGCTTTTGGAGGCCGCTCTTGTTGCGCGTCTGGGTAGCGATCTCGGAATATTCGGGCGGGTGGATATTCAGCTTCTCGGCTGCTTTACGAAGCTGGGCCATGTAGGGTTTGCTGAGTGGGGAGAAAGCAGTCTCCGGGTCGGCTGTAGAGATACCGACCTTGCCGCCCGGCTTGAGGACGCGCAGCATCTCCTGTAGTGCGCCTGGGATGTCGGGGAAGTAAAAGATAGCCAGGCCGCAGGTTACTACATCGAATGTGTTCTCGCCAAACCCCAGGTTGAGGGCGTCCATCTGCCTGAACTCAATGTTTTTGACCTTGTGGGCGCGAGCCTTGCGCTCGGCGAACTCCAACATCCCTTCGGCCAGGTCGGTGGCAATCACTTTGCCCTGGGGACCGACGCGGCTAGCCAGGGCCAGAGCCAGATTGCCGGTGCCGGTGGCTACGTCCAGGCAGATAGCCCCAGGAGTGGGCGCTAGCAAGTCGGCCAGACGGCGGTCCGACTTCTCCGAGAGGCCATGCCCGAACTGGTCGAAAGTGGCCGCTTCGCGGTTGTACGCCTCGATTACCAACTGGTCAAATACTTCGGCTCTACCCAGAGACTCCGGCTTCTCGCCCGGCAGGTCGGTGGTCTTGGTGGTCTTGGTGGGCATGGCGGTGGTGCTGCCATGCGCGGCGGCGGTGGCCTCACGCTCCACGTTCTGGGCGCCGCCCCTCTCACGGATGTAGTTGAGTAGGCCGCCCTCCATCAGTATATTAGCCTGGCGCTGCGTCAGGTTGTGGCGCACTTCGTACTTGTGGTTCTTGGTCAGGTTCTGCACCATCAACGTTTCGGCGCCCGATTTAAGCGAGTCCTTGGCGCCTGGTATGAGCAGTTCGTCCTTCTCGCTGATGTCATCGTAGTCTTCGGGGTTGACGAAGACAAGCGGCAATATACCGAAGTTAATCAGGTTGTCGCGGTGGATGCGGGCGAAGCTCTTTGTGAGCACGCCGCGCACGCCGAGGTACATAGGCGCGAGGGCCGCGTGCTCGCGGCTAGAGCCTTGCCCGTAGTTGCTCCCGCCCACGACTAACCCACCACCCTGTGCCTTAGCGCGTGAAGCGAAAGAAGGGTCAACCTTCTCGAACACGTACTCGGATATAGCGGGGATGTTGGAGCGTAGGGGCAGCACCTTCGCGCCTGCGGGCATGATATGGTCGGTGGTGATGTTATCGCCCACTTTGAGCAGTACCTGCCCGGCCAGGTCTTCCTGCATTGGCTTGTTGATGGGAAGAGGCTTGATGTTGGGGCCACGTATGACCTCTATCTGGTCCGGCTGGTCGGCGGGCGGCACGATCATGTTGTCCTCGACCAGGAACTTTTCGGGCATATCTACCTCCAGCCTGGGGCCGAGGTCGCGTGGGTCGGTGATCACGCCGGTAATGGCGCTGGCGGCGCAGGTCTCGGGCGAGGCCAGGTAGACCTGGGCGTTGGGCGTGCCGGAGCGCCCCTCGAAGTTGCGGTTGAAGGAGCGGAGGGACACCGCGCCGGACGAAGGGGCCTGACCCATGCCGATGCAAGGTCCGCAAGCCGATTCAAGTATGCGCGCGCCCGACTCGATGAGGTCGCCTAGCGCACCTGAGCGGGCTATCATCGTGTAGACCTGCCGCGAGCCGGGCGTCACGCCAAAGGAGAGCGCCGGGTTGACGGTCCTGCCTTTGAGCACACCGGCCACCGTTTGCAGGTCAACGAAGGACGAGTTGGTGCAAGAACCGACCAGCACCTGGCTGACCGGGGTGCCTGCCACCTCGCGCACGGGCACGACCTGATCGGGGCTGTGAGGCTTGGAGATAAGCGGTTCCAGTTCGTCCAGCACGATCTCTATCACGCCATCGTACTCGGTATCGGGGTCGGCGATTAGCTCTTTCCAATCCTTACCGCGACCCTGGGCGTCCATATACTCTTTGGTACGATGGTCTGAGGGGAAGATGGAGGTGGTCGCGCCAAGCTCGGCGCCCATGTTGGTGATGGTGCCGCGCTCAGGCACCGAGAGGTCGGCCACGCCGGGGCCGCCGTACTCGATGATTTTACCCACGCCACCCTTCACAGTGAGGCGACGCAATAGCTCGAAGATGATGTCTTTGGCGGCCACCCAGGGCTGGCGCTCGCCTATCAGGCGCACGAGCCACACTTCGGGCATCGCCATGTAGAACGGCCCGCCGCCCATCGCCACCGCCACGTCGAGGCCGCCCGCGCCAATGGCGATCATGCCGAGGCCGCCGGAGGTAGGAGTGTGGCTGTCGGAACCAAGCAACGTCTTGCCCGGGATAGCGAAACGCTCAAGGTGAACCTGGTGACAGATGCCGTTGCCGGGGCGCGAGAAAAATATGCCGTACTTAGCGGCTATAGATTGCAGGAAGCGGTGGTCATCGGCGTTCTCGAAGCCGGTCTGTAGCATGTTGTGGTCAACGTAGCTGACCGACACGTCCGTTCGCACGTGGTCTATGCCCATCGCCTCGAACTGCAAGTAGGACATCGTGCCCGTCGCGTCCTGTGTTAGTGTTTGGTCTATATGTATCGCTACCTCTTTGCCGGGGACCATCTCACCCGACACCAGGTGGACGCCTATTATCTTTTGTACCAGGTTCTGCGGCATCGCTCCTGTTCCCTCCATCTCATCTTTCTTGTATTTTTCTTCATAGCCGGGGTATTTTTTAGTTCATCCATAATTATAACACAGTGTAGCAGGATTGACATTTTTCGGTGGTCGGCGGCGGATTAAACGCAGAGACGCAGAGACGCAGAGACGCAGAGACGCAGAGACGCAGAGAACCACGCAGAGAATAACAATTATTTGCTCGGCGTTACTCTGCGTACTCTGCGTCTCTGCGGTGAGTTCTTGCGTTGTAAGGATACACCAAGCCCTGTGTGGTATAATTTTGGTTGGCGCACTTCTTGCGCCTGGATATGAGACCGAAGAAACCGTATATGAGCACGAGGGGGAAGGAACAGACGGTGTCAAAGCAAACTGAGCAACAAACAGAGGCATATATCATAGAGGCGCTACGCACGCCGGTTGGACGGTATGGAGGCGCGCTGAAGGACGTGCGTCCGGACGACCTGGCGGCGACGGTGATCAAGGCAGTGGTAGATAGCACAGGCGTGGATCCGCGCCGCATCGAGGACGTGATATTGGGGTGCGCGAACCAGGCGGGCGAGGACAACCGTAACGTGGCTCGTATGGCGATGCTGCTGGCGGGACTGCCCGTAGAGGTGGGCGGCTGCACGGTCAACCGGCTGTGCGGGTCGAGCTTGCAGGCGGTCAACGACGCCGCGCGGGCGATCAAGGCGGGCGAAGGGGACGTGATAATCGCGGGTGGAGTGGAGAGCATGACCCGCGCACCCTTCGTGATGGCAAAGCCCGAAACGGCTTGGCCGCGAGGCGATATGACCCTGTACGACACCACCATAGGCTGGCGCTTCACCAACCCCAGGCTGGCCGAGATGTACTATCCGTACAGCATGGGCGAGACCGCCGAGAACGTGGCCGAGCGGTGGGGCATATCGCGGGAGGACCAGGACGCTTTCGCGCTGGAGAGCCAACATCGGGCGGCGGACGCCATCAGTTCAGGCCGCTTCAAGGACGAGATCGTGCCTGTCATAGTCCCGCAGCGCAAGGGCGAGCCCGTAGTCGTAGATACCGATGAACATCCACGCCCCGACACCAACAAGGAAAAGCTGGCGAAACTGGGCGCGGCCTTCAGGAAGGGCGGCACCGTGACGGCGGGCAACGCCTCCGGCATCAATGACGGCGCGTCGGCGGTGCTGCTAACCAGCCAGCGGGCAGCCAAGGAGATGGGCCTGAAGCCAATGGCGCGAGTGGTGGCGTCGGCGGTGGCGGGCGTGAACCCCGACTGCATGGGGGTCGGCCCGATACCTGCTACACGCAAGGCGCTAGAGCGGGCCGGACTGACCATTGACGATATAGACCTCATAGAGTTGAACGAGGCGTTCGCCGCGCAGTCGCTGGCGTGTATACGAGAGCTAAAGCTGGACACGAGCAAGGTGAACGTGAACGGCGGGGCCATCGCGCTGGGGCACGCGCTCGGCAACAGCGGCTCGCGGCTGATGACCACGCTGGCGCACGAGCTACGGCGCAGGGGCGGGCGCTACGGCCTGGCGACCATGTGCATAGGCGTGGGGCAGGGTATAGCCACCATCATCGAGCGAGTATAACGTTCCATGATTAAGCGCCCGAAAGTTCCAGCCATTCTAATCCTCCTACTCGCACTGTCATTGCTGGCGGCCTGCGATATGGGCGCAGCGACGCCTACGGCCACCGTCGCTCCGGCCCCAGCGCCGACGAGCACCCTACAAGCGGCGATCCCGCCCTCCGCGCCGATGGGCGCAAAGGGCGCTCCTGCGTGGGCACGCGACTCGGTGCTGTACCAGATTTTTGTGCGGACGTTTACGCCCGAAGGCACGCTGAACGCCGCCAAAGGCAAGTTGCGCGATCTGAAAGATCTAGGGGTCAACCTCATCTACCTGATGCCGATACACCCTATAGGCAAGGTGAACCGCAAGGGCACGCTGGGCAGCCCGTACAGCGTACAGGACTACTACAAGATTGACCCGGCCCTGGGCGCCGAGGCCGACCTGAAGGCTTTCGTGGACGAGGCGCACAGCTTGGGGATGCATGTCAGCATGGACCTGGTGGCGAACCACACGGCGTGGGACAACGTGCTGACCACGCAGCACCCCGATTGGTATAAGCACGGGTCGGACGGTAAGTTCGTGCTGCCCAACCCCGACTGGACCGACGTGATCCAGCTCGACCATAGCCAGCCGGGATTGCTCCAATACATGATAGACATGACCACTAACTATATCCAGGCGGATGGCGTGGATGGCTTCAGGTGCGACTACAGCGCTTCAGTGCCGATACCATTCTGGACGGCGCTACGGCAGGCGATAAAGAAGGTCAAGCCGGACGCATTCTTGCTGTCCGAGAACGACGACAGGCCGCTTGCCGCGGTGTTTGACGCGACATACGACCAGCAGACATACAAGGCTCTGCTGGACGCTTTCTTGCAGCACAAGCCGAAGCTGCTGCTGAACGTGCCTCTGACCGAGGACAAGCAGTTAGGGCCTAACCACCTGGAGACGCGCTTCTTTGAGAACCACGACCAGCGGCGAGCGGCCTACGTATTCCAAATGGCCCCGCCCGAAGCGCTACAAGCGGCCAGCACCTACTTGCTCACGACAGACGACATCCCGTTCATCGAGAGCGGCGAAGAGGTCGGGATGACCCAAACGCTGTCGCTGTTCGAGCCGGACAAGATCAACTGGGCGGCGGGCAACCCGGCTCTGCGTGAGGTGTTCAAGAAAGACCTGGCGCTTCGTAACGCCAACCCGGCGCTGCGGCACGGCAAGATAGCCGACGCCGCCAGCAGCGTCAAGAGCGTGACGGCTTTCGCGCGTTACAGCGACGAACAGCAAGTGCTGGTGCTGATCAGTTTCGATACAGAGAAACAGCACGTCAATATAGAACCGGGAATCGCCAAGAGACAGGGCAAAGATCTACAGGACGGCAGCGCCGTTGACCTATCGGGAGGGGTAGATATGCCGCCCTGGTCGTGGCGGATGATCGAGTTGAAGTAGCGAATCTGTCATTCCTTGCTCCGCTCGGAATCAGTTGGGGATAGTAGGATGTAAGGGATACAGGAGAAGTGCTGGAAGCTATCTCATAAACAGGAGGAAACTCTTTAGCCGACCCGCTACCCTTTGTCATTCCGAACGGAGTGAGGAATCACTGGCCCTAGTACTTACTCGGCTAGCACTTTCTC
>JBBSGN010000074.1:0-8655 GCA_038254085.1 Chloroflexia bacterium
AGATGCCACTGTGGGTAGACGATAGGGTACAAGCATCTGACAGGCAACTGGCCGGAGTTGCTGCTGTCAGATGAGTGACCAGTGTCGGATCAACTCTTGTTTAGTACACCTTAGAACCTTTGTGTCCTTTGTGCCTTTGTGGTTCCAAACACCCGCGTTCTGGCACAGGTCGTGCAGTTGGGCTATCGCGGGCGCGCAGGCGCACAACTATCGTATATACTTTACGGAGAGGTATACGACCATGAGAACCAAAGGCATAATCGGGTTAGCGGCTCCGATGGCGGCGGTGGTGGGGCTAGAAGCCTATAACAGACACGTAGTGTTCCCGCGCGAACGGCTAGAATGGCAGTTGCCCGCCGAGCCTACCACCTGGCGGTGGCGCTTCGGCGATGTGGCCGTGTACGAATCGGGCGACCCGGCCAACCCGCCGCTCCTCTTGCTGCATGGGCAGAACGCGGCGGCCTCGGCGTTCGAGATGCGCGAGCCGTTCACCCGCTTTTCGGATAGGTTCCACGTGTATGCGCCCGACCTGTTCGGTTACGGATACTCGGACAGGCCCAATATAGAGTACACCCCGCAACTATACATCGAGTTTATCGAGGACATCCTGCGCGAGGTGGTGCAGCGCCCAGCAAACGTGCTTGCATCGTCCCTTACCTCGGCCTACGCTATACAGGCGGCAGCCAACAGCCCCGAATGGATAAGCTCGCTGGCGCTGGTCTGCCCGACGGGTGTACGCAGCCTCACCGAGCAATCGTCTGCGGGCAGGCTGGTCGAGGCGATGCTGAATCTGCCGATCATCGGGCAAGCTGTCTACAACGGCATCGCTTCTTACCCCAGCATAAGGTACTTCCTCGAAACCCAAACCTATTTCGACGCCACCCAGGTAACTGATGGCATGGTGGAGAGCTACTATCACACTTCTCATGTGCCCGGCGCACGTTACGCGCCCAGCGCCTTTGTGTCGGGCAAGCTCTATTACGACGCCTCGGATGCCTGGACGCGCCTTGAGCAGCGCGTGTTGTTGGTGTGGGGCAAAGAGGCCAAAGTCACCCCCGTGAGCGATGGGGCGGCCTTCCTTGCGACCAACCCGGGCGCGGAGCTACAGGAGATAGGCGCAGCGGGCGTGCTTCCACACGACGAGCAGCCGCAGCAGTTCGCCAACATCGTGGGCGCCTGGCTGGAGCGGTGAGGCACGGCAGGCTCTATAATCTTATCAACTTCTCCTGTCTGGCTTTGTACGAGGCAGGTCTTAGCGTTGTCGCCGCCTTCACCACCAACACTCGTATAGTAGGCGTGCGAGACTCGCACGTAAAGCCTCTGATTATCCTGGCTAACGTAGCGGCGTGGCCACTCCTGGGGCTGCTCGATGTGTTGAGAATAGGCGGCGTCAACGGGTTCCTGGCGTCTTTAGCGCGGCCAGCGTCGTTGCGATGGCTCTGGCGGGTATTCTTTACCTTGCTGGGAGCGCGCTATATCGCCCAGGAGGTACACAGGCGGTTGCACCCGCGCCCATACCCGCAAGAGCTTATTCGTACCGAGGCGTACAGCGTGGATATACGAGAGGATGTAGCCAGGGCCGAGGGGATCACCCTGCGAGGCATCCAAGCCCTCAAACATCGCATCAACGAGATATACGAGCTTGAAGTAACCACCCGCGAGATATACCTGGAGCGCCTGTCCGCCGACTTCGACGGCTTCACGATAGTCCAACTGAGCGACATCCACTACGGCGATTTCACTTCTGCCGAGTTCGTGCGCCGCATGGTGAGCGAGGCCACCGGCCTGTCACCGGACCTGATAGCCCTCACCGGCGATTATCAGACGCATTCAAAAGACATAAAGTGCGCCGCCCATTTGTTGTCGCCCATAGGCGCGTGGTCGCAGGAGCGAGGTGGGGACAAGGCCCTGGCCGTGCTTGGCAACCACGACAACTGGGCGGGCACAGCCGCCGTAACGGACGCGCTCAGAGAGGTGGGGATAAAGGTGCTCAACAACAACCACGTCGAGTTGCGTAGAGGAAGGGCGAGCCTTTATATCACAGGCGTGGCCGACACGTGGTCTTTACGCACTGATCTGCCGCTGGCCCTGCATGGCATTCCCCCAGTGGCCTGCACCATCTTGCTGGCGCACGTGCCCGATTTCCTGGTGACATCGGCCCTCTATAACGTGGACCTCCAGCTATCCGGCCACATACACGGCGGCCAGGTAAAACTGCCGGTGGTGGGCGCGGTATTTAGCTCTTCGCGCTACAATCGCCGCTATTTAGAAGGCGTTTACAAGCGGGACCGCACCCTCATGTACGTCAGTCGTGGCCTGGGCGGCCACCCGCCCTTTCGATGGGGCAGCAAGCCGGAGCTTGCAAGACTTATCTTGCGGCGTGGGTCACGGATTACGAGTCGAAGCGGATAATTCATAATTCATAATTTCTCATCGGGTCTGTTGCAGCGTCAGTACCAGCATCTTGGACAGTTGGGCGCGCGTGATCGAGTATTCTGGGTGGAAGGCGCCATCGGCGTAGCCACTGATAATGGAATGGCTATAGGCCGATTCTACCCAGCTGTATGCCCAGTTATCGGGCGGCACATCCCAGAAGGTAGGGTAGCCGGGATCGAAAGGCGACCAGCCGTGCGACAGCACCAGCATTTTGGCTGCCTGCGCCCTCGTGACGGCGTTACCGGGCTGGAAGGTGCCGTCAGCGTAGCCGTTTATTATGCCGCGCAGGTGAGCGGTCTCTATATACTGGTAAAAGGCGCTGTCGAATGGCACATCGGTGAAGGAGGGGTATACCGGGTTGTACAGGGTCCAGTTGTAGCCAAGCACGATCATCTTGGTGAACTGGCCCCGCGTGCTGGTCTCGCCGGGCCGGAAGGTGCCATCGGCGTAGCCCGACACGACGTTGTGGCAGAAGAGATAAGAAATGTAGGAGTAAGCCCAATGGGTGTCGGGCAGGTCTGTGAAAAGCATCCCGCAGGGACCGGGCGTCCAGGTAGGCTCAGGCACAGAAGTGTTGGTGGGCACGGGCGTATCGGTAGGGTTGCCGCCCCCTGAGAAGGGGCCAGGCTCGACGCTGGCATCGGGATAGGGGTCGCCGTAGGTTAGCTGGTGGCCGGTATAGAAGTCGTGGCTGGCGGCAGTAGCGCCATAGCGCATGTAGATGTTGTAGGAGAGGGCGGTGTCGCTGACCCGTATCTCCCAGTCGAGATGCGTGCCGGGGTCCGGTCCGCAAGTGCCGTACACCGAGCCGTCATTGCCCTGGTAGCCGATGAGCTGGCCTGCGAACACGTACTGCCCAGGCGTGACCATTATATAGCTCTGGCCGGAGTTGCGGTTGCCCATGTGGCTGTAAAAGGTGTAGGTGTAGTGGCTGTTGCCCCCAACGTTATAGCCGTGATCTAGCGCCACCTGCGAGCCGTAACCGTCGTTTATGTACTGAGCCAGCGCCACCGTGCCGTCAGCCGCCGCGTACACAGGGTTGACCCCCGCCACGCAGCCACCCGAAATGTCTACGCCATGATGGAAGGTGTAGTTGGTATATTGCAGCAGATTGCTCTGATCGTAATAATCGCCGCTATCCTCATAATTTATCGGCTCGAGGAAATATGTGGTCAATATACCACCCGTCGCCACCCCCAACCCGCCAGTTTCCGGCGCGGGCCGAGAAGCGAGCGCGGTGCTCGCAACGCCGAAGACAAGGGCTGCCAAGCTGAGGACCAACAGGACAACGGACGGGGTGACGGTCGAGACGACGGACGACGGACGACCGACGACCGACGACCGACGATCAGCTTTATCGGTCGTCTCGACCGTCACCCCGTCGGTCGTCGGTCGTCTTGCAACCCTCATGGCTGCTTCTCCACATGGAGTGTGCCCGCTACCTGGTCGAGTAGGGCCGTGATTGCCTGTTGGGTCGCTGGGTCGGTGCCACGACCTATTGACGTTGAGAAGCCGAAGAGGGGGCTGCTGTCGCGGGCGTATACCATTACGGTGTAGATACACGAGGCCATGCCACTCCGGGGCTTGGCGTCAACAGACCTGATGGCATCCTTGCCATCAATTGTCAATCTGTCCCCGGAAAATCTGCCCAGGTCGCTCGCCTTGCGACCCACCAGGATGTCGGTGACGGCGCAACCGGCGGGGATGCCATACCCGGCCTGGCTCTCATGCCCCCCGGACGGACAGTAGGCCAGGTCGCCACTCCAGCCCGGAGGATAGCTGTAGCTGTAAATGACGCCCTGAGCAGTGCGGCGGTATCCCGCCCAACCATCGCCGACGGCAAGCTCAACCTGGGCCTCGGTAACGGCGGGCGGGTTAGGCAGGTTTGACTGTGCCGCATCGCCCGCCTGAGAAGAAGCCCCAGGCTGCGATTGGCACCCAGACATAGCGAGCAACGCCGCCAACCCGACGGCAATTACCCATAGAGCCGGGACACGCCTGATAACACTGCGGCTTGCTGTACCAGTTATATATGCCATCACTATCCTCCGATGAGTACCCTGTCGCCATATAGAACGGATGTTACGTCAAGTGGTTTCACGAAGTGTAGCACAGGGAGGATGTGGGCACAAGTTAATCCACGACCCGTGAAGCGGAGTCGTAAAACGTAAAGAGTAAGGAAGAACCTTTCACGTTTCACGTTTTACGCATTACGACTCCGTTTCACGTTTAGCGAGTTCCCACATTATGTGCCATCAAAAACAGCCTAATTGTTGACAATGCTATTGTACTATGCTATATTGCGAGTAAGCTTAATCGTGCGTGTATGGTGCTAGACTCAGGTGATTTCGGCCCTTGAAACGCGATCCAGGCTGGACTACAGGCATAATGGGTGGATGAACAATGGATGGCCCTATAACAAATGATCAGGAAGAACACCGAGACATAGCCTCAACGGAGAGCATGGGCAAGAGTGAACACGGAGGTAGACCTGCGCGACAGGCGGGCAAGGGGCAGGGCAAGCCCTCGCAGCGCGTCTCGAACCTGTCTCAGATCACGGGCGACCGGCCTATCTTCACATTGAGCGTGGCTGCCGACCTGCTCGGCCTGCACCCGCGCACCCTGCGCATCTATGAGGAAAAGAAGCTGGTGGTGCCTTCACGCACGCAGGGGAACCGGCGCCGCTATTCTCAAAACGACATCCAGCGGTTCCAGTTTATCCGCCGCCTGACGCGGGCGGGCGTGAACCTGGAAGGCGTGCGTATCATCCTCGACATGGCCGACGAGATGGCCCACCTCGGTGGCGACCCCGCCATCATCATAGATCACAACCTGCAAGCCCTGGACGAATCAGGCGAGTGACCACAGACGACTGACCGCTAACCGCTACCGTCTGGTGGGTGGTCACCGACTACCGACTACCGATCACCGACCACTGATGAACGGCAAAGAGTTTATCACCGTAGCCAGGGCAACAATCAAGGAGTTTGGTAAGGACGATGTCGGCGATATGGCCGCGTCGCTTACTTACTACTCCTTTTTTAGCATCTTTCCGATGCTGCTGCTGGCGATCACCTTGATAGGCGTCTTTGTGAAGCCACAGGACGCGACGGCCTTCGTCTTCGATAATGTGACGAAAGTGGCCCCAGGCTCGGTCTCCTTGCTTCACGACGCTATAACCAGGGCGTTCGAGAACCGCGACAGCGCGGGATGGATTGCGTTGGTGGGTGTGGTCATACTGGTCTTCTCGGCGTCTGGGGCTTTCGGCGCGCTCGACAAGGCTGTAAACCGGGCCTGGAACGCGGAGAGGGTGCCCAGCTTCGTGGGAGGCAAGATCGCCAGCTTTGTGATGATACTGGTGATCGCGGCGCTACTGGTAGTGTCGGTGATAGTGTCCACTGTATTGAGCAACACCCAAAGCGTGACTAATTCATTTACCGGCGGTGGCGTGCCCGGCAGCGACGTCTTCTGGTCGGTCGTCAACACCGCCGCATCGCTTGGCGTAGTCTTTCTGGCCTTCCTCGTGATGTACCGCTTCCTGCCCCGTTGCGATGTAAACCTTCGGGACGTATGGCCCGCCGCTCTGATAGCGGCCATAGCCTGGACCATCCTTAAAGAGGCGTTCGCCTTCTACCTTAGCTCGCCGCTTGCCAAATATGACTCGATGTACGGCACGCTGGGCGCGACGGTGGCGCTGCTCACATGGATATACCTATCCTCGATTATAATATTGACCGGGGCCGAGTTTAGTTCCGAGACGGCTCGCGTCCGCCGTCTGCGGCCAAAGCCAATCGCCGAACAGATGTCACGGGAAAGTCCTTGGCTTCCGATGTGATGGGGACGTGGACGACGGACTACCGACTGCCGACTACCGACTATACACGCATTTCGCATTGCAGAAGAGTGAGGTGTTACCAGGATGGAAGAAGATATTACACGTAAGATGGTAAGAGGCATAATTACCCTGCTGTTGACTACACTTGCCACCTGGCTGGCGGGTTATTTGACCAACAGGCTACTTGGGCCGGAGGAAGAGTAGCTTAACCGACGACCACACGGCGGACGGGGTGACGGTCGAGACGACGCATACTGTTTAGCGGTCATCGGTCGTCCACAGGCAGATTTCCACATCCTGCGTACTCTCCAACGGGCACTTGACTGGGGGTTGAGGCGCATCTATAATGGGCCAGACCCCTCGCCCCCTCAGGAGTGCTTATTCGATGTCGCTTCCGCAACCCCTATCCGGCGTGCCCGGCACAACCAACCAAGCAGAAAGGGCCGCGCCCGCTCCGCATCCGGCAGAGATCGAGACCCTAGCAAGGGCCATCGAGCGGGCGGGCATGTCGGATACGGCCATGCTTGCTTTGCGCGTCGCCAGGCCGCTCTCGTGGCTTGGGGGGCAGATGCTGTGGGTGTTACACCCTTTACTATCTTCGTTGGGCGCAGGCTCGCGTGGAAGGGCGCATACGGTGTCGGGTCTGGCGGCCTTCCTCGAAGGGGAAGGCAACGTGGAGAAATTAATCGAGCGGCTGGAGGCTCCGAACGCTGGTAGGAAGCATGAACCTGAATAACATCTCGCCGGCCTACGGTGACACCCTCTATATCATGCTGGGGGCGCTGCTCCTCTTCCTGGCTTTATTCGTCGCCTATTTGTGGCGGGCCGGTTGGGGGCGCAAGGGCGAGGGCCACACCTTCACGCTGAGGCGCATACCCGCCTATGAGGCCACCCGCGAGGGCCTGGCGCGCGCCGCCGAGACAGGGCGCGCTGTGCATACCTCGCCCGGCTCAGGAGGCGTAGGGGGCAACGGCGTGACCACCGCCAACACGTTAGCGGGCATCACGCTAGTCGAGTCGATGGCCCGCGTCAGCGCCATCACCGGCGCGCCGCTTCACGCCACCACCAACGGCGCCGTCGCCTACGCCCTCACCGACAACGCGGTACGCCGAGGCTATCAACGCGCAGGCTGGTCGCTGGAGAACGAGAGCGGTGGAGTGCAGTTCCTCACCCATCAGGACCCTCTGGCTTATATGGCGGGCGCTGCTGGGGTAGCGTCGCACTATAAGGTCTCCCAGGCGGTCATGGCGGGACAATTCGGCCCGGAAGTGTTGCTGCTCACCGAGGCCCAACGGAGGCTAGGCGCGCAGCAGATAGCAGGCTCATCCGACCCACAAGCAATCGCTATCATGGCAATAACCACCGACCACACTCTGATAGGCGAGGAGATATTCGCCGCCGGGGCCTACCTTGAGCAGCGCAAATCGCACATCGCCTCGCTCCTGGCCCAGGACGGCCTCCGATGGGCCGCAATCGCCCTGATCATCGTTGGCTTCACCCTGGCGAACATCTGGGGGATGGATGGGGTGCAGATACTTTCGCAGTACCCGTAATGCGTAAAACGTAAGAAGCTAAGAAGAGGCCCTTACGTTTTACGCATTACGAGTCAGTTTACGTTTTGGACTAATGACCAACCGCATCACCTCAAGACTGATACTTATACTGAACCTGATACTCGCTTATGTAGCGGGGATTATCAGTATCATGGGCTTCTTTACACGTGGCGCTGTCGCCGATATGGGGGGGACGCTGGCGCAGTGGGTGGCGGTGCTTGTGGGGTTCGCGTTGCTGGTCGGCCTGGGCAACCTGGTGAAGGTGCATATTGGCCGCGTAATAAAGAGGGACGAAGGTTGGTTCTATAGCCTCATAGTGGTTGGGAGCGCGCTTGCTGTCCTCGGTTTAGGGTTATCAAGCAGCGGGCCTGGCGACGCATCGGTGGCCTGGGTATTCCAGTGGGTATACCAACCGCTAGGGGCCGCTATCTTCAGCCTGCTGGCCTTTTTCCTGACAACGGCGCTCTTCCGGTCATTTCGAGCTCGGAGCGGCCAGACGTTACTGCTGCTGGTGGTGGCCTTCGTGGTAGTCCTGGGGCAAGCGCCATTCAGCACAGCTCCGCCCCTCGACAGTCTCGTGAGCGTCAAGGACTGGATACTGGACTACCCGGCGCTGGCGGGCATACGCGCCATCATACTCGGCGTAGCCTTCGGGGCCATCGCCACCACCCTGCGCGTCCTGCTCGGCTTCGACCGCCCATACCTTGAGTAAATTGTAAACGACCCCATTGATAAATCAAGGGGCTTTTCCATAGAACCTTTATCTGGACCTCCTTACGGATTGCAGAGGTTCTCAGAAGTACGGCTGGTTTACAAGCAGCCCTGCTAACC
>JBBSGN010000075.1:0-8615 GCA_038254085.1 Chloroflexia bacterium
ATGAACTGCGTTTTCCCTATCTCACCTGCTATTCCTAGAATGGTTCTATCGCCCCTGTTATGGCATTCCCCCTAACTCAAACCTCAAACCTCAAAACCCAAAACTCCCCCATCCCCCTTTGGGTATGGCTACTTGGCTTCGCCCTGGCAATCACCATAGCCGTCGCGCCGCCCTTCATCACGGTGGCGGCGCTGGTCGGCTTGGTCGTGGCGGTGCTTATCCTCAAGAACCCGGTATGGGGGGCTTATGCGCTGGTGCTGAGTGTACCGGTGCAGAAGGTAGTCAGCTATGACGCGGGGCCGATAGAGATAACAGTCACGCAGACGCTGTTCGTGTTCGTGCTGGGGGTGTGGTGGGCGTGGTTGTCGCTGCGGCAGGACAGGAGGCTGGTGCTGACCCCCATCGCTGTCGGCCTGGTCTTCTTCCTGACCGCTACCCTCCCCAGCCTGTGGGTCACAACCTCGCTGCCCGAGAGCCTGGCCGAAATATCGCGCTGGCTGGTCACTATCCTCTCCTACGTGATAGTGGTCAACTCGGTGCAGACGCGGCGGCAGATGAACGTGCTGATCATTGTGATGCTCATCTCGGCTATGTCCGAGGCGCTGTTGGGCCTGGTGCAGTCCTATAGCGGCATCGGGCCGGAGAGCTTCAACGTAGAGGGACTGCTCACACGCGGCTACGGCACGATTGGAGCGCCCAACTCATTCGCAGGCTATCTCAACCTGAGCCTGCCGCTCGCCCTGGCGCTGGCGGTCTATTCATGGACCAGGTGGCTGTCGGCCCGTAACCGCGCGCCTCTGCTCGAACGCCCAGGCTTCATCTCGTTCAAGCGGCTGCGAATGCCTCTCTTGTTGACGGGCGTAACCCTTGTCCTCTTCTGGACACTGCTCACTACCCTGTCGAGGGGCGCGTGGATCGGCCTGACGCTGGGCGTGCTGGCGATGGTGCTCGCGCGCGGCAAGCGGGCAGCCCCGGCTATCGTCACGATGCTGGTGGCGGGCACATTGCTGGTAGTGCTGGGGTTGGCGGGCGCGTTACCGCCCACGGTGGCCGAGCGATTCGGCCTCCTCACCAGCCAGTTGACAATATTTGACCCGCGCGGCGTTACCCCCACGCCCGCGAACTATGCGGTGGTGGAGAGGATGGTCCACTGGCAGGTGGCGGGCAACATGTTCCTGTCGGACCCCTGGTTCGGGGTAGGCATCGGCAACTTCAACGTGCTGTTTAACAAGTTTGGCGTGCAAGGCTGGCCCTACTCTCGCGGCCACGCGCATAACTACTACCTCAACGTGCTGGCCGAAACCGGCGTCGTGGGCGAGGCGTTCTACCTGCTGATGCTGATCATCGCCCTCATCGTGGGGATAAGGGCCATAAGCCGCGCCCGCGCCAGGGGCGACAGTTATGGCGAAGCGGTCGCTATAGGCGCGTTCGGCATCCTGGTAACGTTCATGGCCCACAACTTCTTCGAGAACCTGCACGCCCTCAACATGGGCATCCACTGGGGCACTGCCCTTGCCCTCTTCACGCTCGTGGATAGAGACAGCGTGTTGGGAACCGCCAAGACGCCAAGATTTTTATTGAAAAGAGAAGATACAGAGGTTGCGCAACAGCCTTAAGGATTCTTGGCGTCTTGGCGGGCGCCCGTTGATAATGGGCGGCTGGCGGTTCGATACCTGTCATAGAGCTAATGATGGAGAACGAAATGGAGATACTTGTCACAGGTGGGGCCGGGTTTATCGGCTCGAATACGGTTGAGGCTTTGCTTGCAAGGGGTGAGCGGGTGATTGCGCTGGACAATTTCAACGACTATTACGACCCTGAGCGTAAGCGCCGCAACATCACGCCTTTCCTCGACAATCCCAACTTCAGGATGGTGACGGGCGATATACGCGACCGTGCCATGCTGGAGCATCTGTTCACCACCGAGCCGATACGCCGCATCATACATTTGGCTGCTATGGCAGGGCCTCGTCCCTCTGTCCAGAATCCGACCCTTTACAACGAAGTGAATGCGCAGGGGACGCTCAATCTGGTCGAGTTGGCCGTGCGCCAAGGCGTGCAGCACTTCGTGTATGCGTCCAGTTCGTCCGTGTATGGGGGCGATGCCGACATCCCCTACCGCGAAGATGCTCGCACCGACCGCCCGCTCTCGCCCTACGCTGCCACTAAAAAGATGGCCGAGGTGATGCTTTATACGTTCCACTATTTGTACGGGCTGCCCACAACCATCCTGCGCTTCTTCACGGTGTACGGGCCAAAGGGGAGGCCCGATATGGCCGTATACCTGTTCACCGACTGGATTGCGCGGGGCAAGCCGGTGCGCCTGTATGGGGACGGCAGCCAGGGACGCGACTACACTTACGTGTCCGACACCGTTTCGGGCATATTGGCCGCGCTGGACCGACCATCCGGCTACCGGACCTATAACCTGGGCAACTCCAACCCTCAAACCAACGCCCACCTGATAGAGGTGATCGAAGCCGCCCTTGGCAAGAAAGCCGTCATCGAAAAGCTGGACTACCCCAGTTCCGACCCCCAGCTAACCAGCGCCGACATCACCCGCGCCCGCCACGACCTCGGCTACAACCCCCAAATCCCCCTGGAAGAGGGAGTAAGACGGTTCGTGGAATGGTACAAGCGTGAGATGTAGTGCGTATTGCGTAAAAAGACCCTTACGCAATACGCACTACGAAGTCCCATATCTTTCCCTTCCTCGCTTTCGTTATAAGCTATAATAGGCACAAGCCACTCTCGTGATGAGAATGGTCTGTGCGGCCCGTTGGGCGCTCGGGCTTGGTTTGTTTTGGACCGCGCCGCTATGGACCGCACCTCGTAGACAGGCAGTGAAACCTGGGGGCACGCAACGTGCCCTCTCCGTTATTGAAGTTCACTGGACGCGAGGAGTGGCGGTGGCGCAACTGGACGATGAGCGCTCGTGGGTAGAACGTGCCCGCACGGGGGACCCCGAGGCTGTTGGCTGGCTGTATGAACGCTATTTTGACCGCCTCTACAAATACATATACCTCAAAGTCGGCGATCCTACCGAAGCCGAGGACATCACCGAGCAGGTGTTCCTCAAGATGATCGAGGCGATAGGCACTTTCCGGTGGCAGGGTTCGTCCTTTGCCTCCTGGCTCTATCGCATCGCCCACAATCAGGTAGTAGACACTCTACGCCGCAATTCCCGCCGTCCCCAGGTATCCATTGAGCCTATTGGCGACACGCTGCCGTCCGAGCGGGGCGACCCTTATCGCCATGCCGAGCAGAGCGACTTCCGAGACCACCTACATAACGCTATGGCAAAGTTGACCGATCTGCAGGCGCAGGTTATCGCTCTCAAGTTCGGGGCCGACATGAGCAACGCCCAGGTAGCCGAGGCGCTGGACCGTTCAGAGGGCGCGGTTAAGTCGTTACAGTACAGCGCCCTTCAGAATTTGCAAAAGCTGATGACGATTGAGGGCTATACATCGGGGCATGAATAGGTTGAATAACTAAACAGCCCTGTTTATACCGAAGTACCCATACCGAAATTGGTCGGATAGAGAGCTTTGGAGACATGAATTAGTGGAGCAAGCAAGCATACAAGACGCGCTTGACTACTGTCTGGCAAACCCAGACAGGCTCAGTGTGGAACAGTTGCTCAATAGGTTCCCCCAGTACAGGGAGGAGCTTGGGCCGATGCTTGCCCTCAGCGCGAGCATTGAGAGCCTTGCCCCGCCACCCGTGCCCACCGAGCGCCGCGCCTCCATGAAGGCGCGCGTCGTGCAGGCCGCCGCTGCCCGCCAGCCGACCCAGGCCATCCCGGTCGCCCGCCCCGCATACGCCTCGCAGCCCACCGTGCGAAGCCTGCCCTGGCTGCGACACCCCGTGTGGATAGGCGCTGCCCTGGCCGCTGTCGTGGTGGCTCTCGTCTGGTGGGCCTCAGCAAGCTCACTACCCGACAACCCGTTCTATGGCACGAAGCTGACCACCGAGAATGTATTGCTCAACCTGGCGAACGCACCCGAAGACCAAGTTCGTGGGTACATCGGCCTGGCCGACGTAAGACTGTCCGACTTGCGGACGATGAACGGCCTGGGCAAGCTGGCTTCGGCTGGTATAGCCTTCGACAACTACGACTACCACCTGACTAGCGGCTTCCGCATCTGGAAGGGTATAACAGGGGCCAAGCGCACCGGCCTTGCCAGATTGCTCTACACATCCAGCGTGGCGGGCCAGCGCACCTTCAGCAGCTTCGGGAACGCACTTGGCAAACTGCCTGCATCTATACAGGCTGACATCACGCAGGCAGACCTTATAATCAGCGACCTGAATACGGCCAGTGCCCAGGCGCTGCGCGACAATGGAATAGACCCTGAGAGTTTGCCCACGCCCAGCGTGCCAGTAATGGCCGTTGCTACCCCCAATAACACCGCCATTGCCATAGGCACCACGCAGCCGACCGAGGGCACAGGCTCAGTATCAGCGGTGAGCACAGCCATCGCAGAGGCCAGCCAGACGGCTGTGATCTCGTTCGCACAAACGGCGGTGGTAGTGGGCAACCCAAGCACACCCGAAGTGTCGGCGGCGCAAACGATGCTGGCTGGCGGCACCGGCACGCCGGCAGCCGTAGCGCAGCAGACCATAGTGAGCGCTATGGGCGCTGCCCATCCTGAGCTTACCACATCCACTGTTGTCTCCGGCGCTACAGGCACTGCGACACCAACCCAAAGCCCTACTGGCAGCATGACTTCCACCACAACCACAACGCCAGACAGCACCGGCACACCCACCCGTCAAACCATACCCTCTGCAACAGCCAGCCTTGCGGCTTCAACCGCCACCCGAATACCAGTGCCGCCCGCCAGCACAATTGCCTTGCCAACGGCTACCGTAATCACGCTACCGACCGTGCAACCACCACCGCCTCCGCCACCGCCGCCCCCAGCCAGCACGCCAACCTCTGTGACGCCAAGCACGTGCGACCTACGTGTGGCTGGCGTGGACGCTTCCTGCGCCTCGGTAGAATGCGTGAACTGGACGGCTACTGTGCGTAACGGCAGCGCGGCCATGGTCAATGGCGCGTGGACCGCCGAATTGCAGATCAACGACGGGGGCGGTTTCCGCACCGTCGCCACCAAGCGGGGCAGAGCGGTCTTTGCCCCCGGCGACACACCGCTAACAGATAGCCTCTGCTTCTCCTTCCCCAAAGGCACTAACAGGATCAAGGTGGCGTTCTCTGTGGATGCCGGACCTGATTGCAGCATGAACGCAACGTCGAAGAGCATCGCCCCATGCCTCAAGCCGAAGGAAGTCTCCACATCTCAGCTACCGCAGCCGCCCAAGCCGATCAAAGAGTCTAAAGACGACAAGCGCGAGGACGGACGATAGACGACCGACTACTGTTCGTCCATCTACCCCTTCCTCAACGCTCGCCGGAGACCATCTAGCTCAGGCCGCGTGAAGGGGCGCGAGAGGGTAGTGAGGGCGGCATACAAGGCGAAGAGGAGCAAGCCCGCGCCCACATAGAGCGCCAGGTCGTCCCAACTGTCGCGCCAATGCGACATCAGGGGCCATAGCGCCCAACCCACCAGTCCGGCGGCCACACCCGCGAGCAGCGGCTTTAGGCCGAGGGCAAGCACAGGCACATGGCCTATCTCTCTGCCGGTCCAGAGAAGGAACGGGCCAAGAAGCACCAGCTCGCTGAGAATGGTGGTGAGGGCCGCGCCGTATATGCCGATCAGGGGCACCAGCAGCAGGTTCGCACCCAGGTTGAACAGCACCGTCACCGCGAACGCCTTCGTTATCAGTCGCTGGCGGTCGAGAGCTATCAACACATACTGGGTGACGCCATTGATGAAGCTGAACGGCAGGAAGAAGATGAGGATTTGCAGCGCCGCCGCCGATTCGGGCAAGTAACCCTCCTTGCCGCCCGTGACGACGGTTATGAGCAGAGGTGCGAACCACACGGTCAGTCCCACTATGGGCGCCGCCAGCAGCAACAGCACCTTTAGGGCGAAAGTGTACTCGTAGGCGAGGCGAGGGCGGTCCATGACGGCGTTGCGGGCCATGCGCGGGAAGAGGGCCAGCGTGACCGCCGGAGTAATCAGCAGCACGAAGTTGAGGAAGCGGTATGCCGCCTCGTAGCGTGCCACGTCCCCTTCGCCCGCACCCGCCTTGATCACGAACTGGTCGAGGCGGAAGAACAGTCCCACCAGTAGTGCGTTTAGCATGAGCGGCCACCCAGCCGATAGTAACGCTCGCGCAACCTTGCCGTCCAGCCGCAACCCGCCCAGGCCGAGCCGCACCGAGAGCGCCGGGAAGTTGCGCCGCAGGACGCGCCCGAACAGCAGCGAGGTGATCACAGTAGTGACGAAGGCAGACAGAGCGAGGCCAACCACTCCCCAGCCCATAAAGAGCGCGCCCAACCCCAGCGCCACGTTCGCAGCCGAGGTAGCCACCCCGATGAAGGCGGGCAGCGACATCCGCTCGTAGGCGTACAGGAGGGTCGTCACCGACCCGGAAAAGGCGCTCGGCAGCAGCGACAAGGTGAGAATAATCACCGCCCAGGCTCCGTCGGTCCTCAGCCCAAAGAACGCGACGTATAGCGCCACGAACAGGCTGACCGGCACGAACAGCGCCAGGCTGATTATCAGTCGCAGGGTAAGCGTCTGCCTGAAAAGGTTAGCGGCCTGCTCTGTCTCGCCCTCGGAACCCCGGCCCTTCGCCACGTCGCGCGCCAACAGGGTAGTGAGACCCCAATCCGAGAAGGTGCTCGTGTACGAAAAGACCAGCGCAGCCAGTATATAGCCGTCCAGCGCCCCGCTGCTGATCAACCGAAACTGCGCGATGCCATACCCCAACATCATCACCTTCGTAACCACCTGCGCCCCGAACGGGTTGAGGGCGTTCATGGCTACGCGGCGGGCCGCGCCGGGTGTTGGGTGTTGGGTGTTGGGTGTTGGGGGGTCTTGAATTGTAGGCGTTTCTTGGTCGAGCATGGCAGCTTTAGCCGAGGTACTTCAGGGCGATGACAAGCAGTACAGTCAGGACCATGAATGCCAGGAGGCTCATGCCCACGCAGCCCATCAGGAAGATGTTGGTCTGGGCGTGCGTGGCCCTGGCTTTGCGGGCTTTCTCATGCTGCACCTGCGCCTGTATGATGGCCTCGTAGCGGTCGCCTAGCCCTTGCGACTCCATGAGGCGGCGCATGGAGCCGCGATGCGCTTGCTCATACACCGCGAAGTCCTCGCCTTTGGGGACCGTGAGGTTGGGCGTGTATCCGGGCGTCTTGCTCCACAATCCAAAGGCATCTGAGCCGAGGCTGTCCGAACCAGCGGCCTCAATATAGCTATAGCGCCGGATGCGGTTCGGGTCTTGACTGAGAATGAGGCGTAGCACGATGGCGTCCCAACGCTCGCGAGAGGGCGGATTGTTGCGCTTGCCCACGTAGTAAGCCCAGCGCTTGTAAAGCAGGTCAAAGGGGTCCGGGGCGGTTTCTTGCCTCACGCGCTGACCTCTTGATACACGTCCAGTACGGTGCGGGCGGTGGCGTCCCAGGTGAAGTGGGCTACCTGCTGCGGCCCATTTGCCGCCAGCTTTTGCCTTAGCGCCTCGTCTGTGAGCAGCCTGTCCAGGCCGGAGGCGATTTCTTCCACAGACAGAGGGTCCACTTTTAGAGCAGCCTGTCCAACCACCTCGGATAATGCGCCGTCAGTTGACACAAGCGTGGGCGCGCCGCAAGCCAACGCCTCGGCTGCGGGCAGGCCGAAACCTTCATATAGGCTGGGGTAAGCAAACACTGTAGCCATATTATATAGCAGGGGCAGGTCCTCATCCGCCACGTAATCCACAAGTACAACGTTTCCCCCCGCCCCATTCACTCGTTCGGTGGCCTCCAGGATCGGCTCGAACAGCCACCCCTTGCGCCCAGCAAGCACGAGGGAGACTTCATTAGTTTTGAGTTTTGAGTTTTGAGTTTTGAATTGCCGGGCGGCGTTCTGACCACCGACTACTAGCGTGCCATATGCCTCGAGCAACCTCATCAGGTTCTTGCGGGGTTCCAGGGTGCCGACGTGGAGGATGAAGCGGGTGGGAAGGTTCATTTTGCGGCGAAGCTGCTCTATCTGGGCGTGGTCGTGGATGGGGTGGAAGCGGGGGTTTATGCCGTTGTGGGCTACTGTTATCTTTTGGGTGGGCACGGAGAGGAGGCGTATGAGGTCGTGTTTGGTCTGTTCCGAGACGGCTATGATGTGGTCGGCGCGGCGCACGGCGGCAGGTACGCTCTTGCCCAGGAATGCGGCCAGCTTAGGGTCGGCGCATTCGGGCACGACCAGGAACGACAGGTCATGCACCGTGATTACGTCCGCGCCGGTACGGTGCGGGGGCGATACGAAGTCGGGCGAGTGCATTACGTCGGACGGCCCGGTGAAAAGGTCCACCGGCATGGGGAGCCGCAACCGCTGCCACATCGCAAACATCTGCCGCACTGACACAGGCAGGGGCACCGGCTTGAAGTTGGGGTGCTGGGCGAAAAGGCGACCAGCCTGCTCAGTCTCAGGCGTGGGACGCGGCAGCCCCCTGTTTGCATAGAAGAGGGAATAGGAACTCTCGCGGTCAAGTGCCGCAAGCGCGCC
>JBBSGN010000076.1:0-8598 GCA_038254085.1 Chloroflexia bacterium
GAGAGACCGCTACTTGGAGAGAACTTCGCCGAGAACGTTGATCTGTTGCTTAAGAGCAGGGAACCTTTGTACGCCTCGATCCCCCTGCAAGTGGACACCACATATCTATCTCCCGCAGAGGTAGCGGACCGGGTGACGGCCCTTTACGCGAAGGCCGCGCAAGAGAGGATGAAAGCATGCATACCGTAGGTCGTCTCATGCCAAGACCGAGTCAACTGGCCGTATCCTCGCCCGAAGGCGAATACCAGGTGATATTGGGTCACGGCCTGCTCAACCAAATTGGTGGGCTGGCGGCTGGCGTAAACATGGGGCGCAGGGTGGTAGTGGTCACAGATACGAATGTGGCTCCTCTTTACCTGGACATGGTGCTTGGCCCGCTTCGGGAGGCAGGGTTCGAGGCGTCACAGGTGGTGACGCCTGCGGGCGAGGCGCACAAGAACTGGGACTCCGTCAGCCTGATTATAGACGGCTTCCTGGACGCCGGGCTGGACCGGCACGGCTGGGTCATGGCACTGGGTGGCGGGGTGGTGGGCGATACGGCGGGCTTTGCTGCCGCTGTGTACATGCGCGGCCTGCCCTTTGCGCAGGCGCCCACCACGCTCCTCGCCATGGCCGATTCGAGCGTGGGTGGGAAGGTGGGGGTGGACCACGCGCGCGGTAAGAACTTGCTGGGCGCTTTCAAGCAGCCCAGGATGGTGGTGGCCGACCTGGACACGCTGGCTACCCTGCCCACCGAGCAGTTGGCCTGCGGCATGGCTGAAATAATCAAGGCCGCTGTTATAGGCGACCCCTCCCTATTCGAGTTTTTAGAGGAGACCGGCGCTGCGTCATTCGACTATCAAAGTGCCATCTCTCGCGCTATTGAGGTAAAGCGTCGCATAGTAGAAGCGGACCCTTACGAGACCGGTCAGAGGGCGCTACTCAACCTGGGGCACACCTTCGGCCACGCCTTTGAGAAGTGTACGCACTATAGTAGGCCACACGGCTTCGCGGTCGCCCAGGGCATGGTAGTGGCCTTCCGGCTCGCCCGCAACCTGGGGATGTGCGAACCTTCGACGGAGGAGCGGGTGCGAAAAGTGCTGCAAAAGTGGGAGCCGTCGTTGCGCTGGGGTGAGCCGGGCCTGACAGACCCAGAGGCGATTAGCCGAGTGTGGGAGGCAATGCTGGCCGACAAGAAGCGCCAGGACGGGCGGTTACGCCTGGCGCTGCCCCAGGCCATCGGCAAGGTAACATTGGTTGATAGTGACAGCGAAGATATGGTGGCCGCTGTCACGAGCGCGCTGGCGGAGTTGCAATAAATACTGAGCAAACCGAGCAAGAGAGCGAACAGGCAGTGAAACCGGGTGTGCTGGTGCTGCATGGGCCTAATCTCAACCTGCTGGGGCAGAGAGAGCCGGACGTTTACGGAACCCTCACCTTGAGCGAAATAGACCGGGCATTGCAAGATCGGGCTGCCAAGTATGGCCTTGACCTACGCATCGTACAATCTAACCACGAAGGCGTGCTGATTGACGAGATACACGCCGCCAGAGAGTGGGCGAAGGGCGTCTTGATCAACGCCGGGGCGTACACGCACACGAGCTACGCTTTACGCGATGCAATAGCAGCCGTGTCCGTCCCGGTGGTGGAAGTGCATCTCTCAAACATATACGCGCGAGAGACGTTCAGGCGGACCAACGTGCTGGCTCCCGTATGCAAGGGCCAAATCTCCGGCTTTGGGTTAGACAGTTACCTGCTGGGGTTAGAGGCGCTGCATAGAATCATAATCTCGGATGTTTAACCCTTCGTAACGTTCTCCGTAACGCTTCCGGGATGGATGCTTGGTAATATAGACGCGAGTAGAGGAAACCATGCAGCAGGCCAACATATCGCTGTGGCCGCAAGGGCCGAAGGAGGAGGAGAAGCGAAGCGTGAGAAATCCAGGGGGTGAAGGGTAACGATGAAATCGTGAACGAGCAGGAAATTGCTGGCCTTGATTGGTCTCGGCGGGAGAATACCAAGCTGCAAGGGCGCACTCTGTTGCTGGCGCGCGCAATATGGCTGGTGGTGGCTGCGATTACGGTGGCCCTTGAAGCGATCAGCATACCCCCATACTATATACTCTCATTGACCCCCTGTAGAGGCGAAAATTGCAGTAATATTCAGCCCGCCTTCGATCAGGTACAGTCCCTTCAAGCCGCAGGAGTAAGCCTCGATCTCTTTGCTGCCTTGCAGGTCGCCCTACCCTGCCTCGCAACTCTGGTGTACATCGGGGTCGCGCTCGTGATCTTCTGGCGTAAATCGGACGACCGTATGGCCCTCTTCGGCTCTCTGACCCTAGTGCTATTTAGCGGCTCGGCCACGAGCACCGTGCAGAGCCTGGTAGTAACCCCTTCGGCCCTCGCCCTGCCGGCTAGTATCCTGAACGTAGCAGGCCAAGTCTGCTTCGGCCTCTTCTTCTCTCTATTCCCGAACGGCAGATTCGTACCGGGCTGGACCCGATGGCTAAACCTTGTATGGTTCGCGGCCTGGATTGCCATGTTGTTCCCAGCTACTGAGCTTGTAGGGAGAGTGCTTGCAGAGGGTCCCCTCTTCGTTGTCTTTGTAGGGGCTTTGATAGTTGCGCAGGTCTATCGTTACAGGCGCGTCTCGAACGCTCGTGAGAGACAGCAGACCAAGTGGGTGGTGTTCGGCTTCGTGGCAGGGATGACGGGCTTCGTCGCGGTACTTGCGTTCGTCGCCCTCTTTATCCCGCCGAGTTTACGGACCGATTGGATAGGCGAGGTAGTAGATAGTATCGTCGTCTACAGCTTGATAGCCACGATCCCCATCTCCATAGCCATCGCAATCTTGCGCTCTCGCCTGTACGACATAGACGTAATTATCAACCGCACGCTGGTTTACGGCTCGCTCACTTTGTCGTTGCTCCTCGTCTACTTCGGCCTGGTGGTGGCGTTGGGCGGGTTGTTGCGTACCCTCGCCGGCCAGGAGCATAGTGATCTGGTTATCGTGGCCTCGACGCTGGCGATGGCGGCTGTTTTCAACCCCTTGCGGAGGCGCATCCAATCGGCAATAGACAGGCGTTTCTACCGTCGCAAATATGATGCGGCGAAAACGCTGGCCGCCTTCAGTGAAGCCTTGCGGGACGAAGTAGACCTGAACAGCCTGACAGGGCGGCTGGTGAAAGTAGTGGAAGAGACGATGCAGCCTGAGCATATCTCTCTATGGCTGAGTTCCGACCGAATGGCAGCCAAAGAGAAGGCGCTATGACGATCACCTTGATTCGAAGGCGACCCGCGCAGATGGCCTGGACACTGGCCATCTGCGGCCTAGCGCTGCTCTTGTTGGCGCTGCTCCTTATGCTGCTGAACAACAGCCTATCGTACAACATCGCCATCTACCTGTTTATATTCAACGCTTTCATGCCTGTGGGTTGGCTGGTCGCCACCCGGCGATCCGACAACTCTATCGGTTGGCTGTTCCTGGCTATTTCCATAGTCACGAATCTGTCGTGGGTGATGATAGAGTATGCTCGTATGTCCTTAGTCACAGCACCGGGGTCGCTTCCCGGTGGGGAGTGGATGGCCTGGCTCGCCAGCCCCGTCCAGGCTACTGCGTGGATTCTCATGTTCACCCCACTACTCCTGTTTCCTACCGGCAGGCCGCTGACCCGCGGTTGGGGCATATTCATATGGGCCAACATCATCTTCTTTGAGTTTTCGGTTTTTCTGGCGGCATGTACTATGCCTTCCTTGAACTACTTCCCTGACATTCGCAGCCCGTTCTATTTTGAGGGTCTATCAGGGGTTTCGGACGTGACCGACAGCATATCCGGCTTGGTGAATGTTGCTGCGCTGGGGATCATGGCTGTATTGCGCTTCCGCAGAGCCAACCCTATTGAGAAGCAGCAACTAAAGTGGTTTACATACGCTGTTCTGATCGTACCATTCGTGCAGCCGCTGGCCCAGATTGTTTTCAGCCTACCTCAAGATGTAGCGGAGAGCTGGAGCTTACTCGGCATCCTGTTACCCTTGACAGCCATCGCCATAGCTATACTGCGCTACCGCCTCTACGACATAGACCTGATCATCCACCGCACGCTAGTCTACGCGGTGCTGACGGCGACGCTGGCCCTGGTCTACTGGGGTGGGGGTTGTCATACTGCAGGCCCTGTTACGCCCTATCACCGGCGAAGGCAACGACCTTGCAATCGTGGCCACCACTCTGGCAGTAGCCTCGCTATTCCTACCATTACGCCGCGTGGTGCAAGGCTTCATAGATCGCCGCTTCTACCGACGCAAATACGATGCTGCCAAGATACTGGCTGCCTTCTCCCAGACGGCGCGCGATGAGGTGGATCTGGATAGGCTAGCGAGCAGGTTGGTGAAAGTAGTGGAAGAGACGATGCAACCCGCCCAGGTGTCGCTGTGGCTGCGGCAGGAGTCAACATCAGAACGGAGCCGGCACGGCAACTCGCCAAGATGAGGCGCTATACAATCAACAGCGCCTCCCGCTGAGGTCTCTATACAGGTTCCAGCATCTGGAAACCAGGTGCGTAAAGTGTGTAATCTAAGCAATATGAGAAGAACAAGCATGACTGTTCCCCATCTATCAACGCCGCCAACGGCCAACCATGAGGCTTCGTCTCCACCAGACGCGCACTTGCGTGGCCGTCGGCTTGTGTTCGCGCGGCTCGCATGGTTCGCCGTAGTGGGGCTTGTTCTGGGGCTGTTCGTCATCAGCATTCCACCCTATTACGCCTACCTCCACACGATTGTGCCCGTCATGGACCTGGAGAGTGGACAGCTGACTGAGCGTGGTACGCAGGCGCTTGTGTCTCTGGGTCTCTCCATCGACTCGTATGCTGTCTATCACATCCTGCTGAATGGGGTCTTCGCGTTCGGCTTTCTGTTGGTAGGCGCGGCGCTTTTCTGGCGCAAGGCCGATGACCGCATGGCGCTTCTTACATCGTTTGCGCTGGTAACGTTCTCGTTGGGATTCTCGGGCAACGTCTACCAGATGAGAGCCGCCTCGTCCTCGTGGCCTGTACTCGCGCAGTTGGTTGCCTTCGTCAGCGGGACCGCCCTTGCCCTTATCTTTTATCTGTTCCCAAGCGGGAGGTTTGTCCCTGGCTGGGCGCGCTGGCTTATGCTCGGTTGGATAATCCACCAGGCAATTTTCAGTTTCTTCCCCTCTTCCTTGGACGCGAGTCCGGCCTTACAGCTATTCGACGCTGTGCTCTTTATTTCGTTACTGGCAAGCCTGGCGGTCGTGCAGGTGTATCGCTACAGGCGCGTCTCAGAGGCAGTCCAGCGCCAGCAAACCAAGTGGGTTGTCTTCGGTTTTACCATCGCAATTGCAGGCTTCATCGCAACTATCCTTCTCACTTCTTCCATTCTTCCTACTGCCGAACCCGGCACATTTGTCTATTTCATTAATAATACCGCTCTGGACCTTTTCCTCCTCTGCATCCCGGTTTCGATAGGAATAGCCATCTTGCGCTCGCGGCTGTGGGATATAGATATCCTTATCAACCGCACGCTGGTTTACGGTGCGCTCACTCTATCGCTGGCCCTCGTCTACTTTGGCTCGGTGGTGGTGCTGGTCGCACTGTTGCGCACCCTGACCGGCCAGGAGCACAGCGACGTGGTGATAGTGGTCTCGACGCTGGCGATGGCCGCCCTGTTCAACCCTCTGCGAAGGCGCATCCAATCGGCAATAGACAGGCGTTTCTACCGTCGCAAGTACGACGCGGTCAAAACGTTGGCCGCTTTCAGCGCCACATTGCGAGACGAAGTAGACCTCAACAGGCTAACCGAAGAGCTTGTAGCGGTGGTGAACGACACGATGCAGCCTGCGCACGCATCGCTTTGGCTGCGCCAACCGAAGCTAGAAGTTAGAAAGGATAAGGCATATAGGTGAAGGACGGCAAAGAGACGTTTGACGTAATCGTGATCGGCGGCGGGCCTGCCGGGGTGACGGCGGCTCTGCGTGCGAGAGAGCTGGGCGCAAGCGTGGCCCTGGTCGAGCAGGGCAACCTGGGCGGCACCTGCACCAACGACGGTTGCGTGCCCACCCGCGTGCTGGCAAAGGCTGCCCGCCTCATGCGCGACTCCGAGCAATTTGGCCTGTACGGTCTTACCGGCGAGAAGCCGTCGCTAAACTTCGCCCGCCTCCTGGAGCGCACGCAAGATATGGTCTATCGCGTACACGAGAAAAAGCAGTTGCGCGGCCACTTACAAGAGGTGGGTGTGGCCGTGTTTGCGGGCGTAGGAGACGCCAGGTTCGAGGACGAGCGTACTCTCGCGCTGGCGGATGGAGGGACCTTGCATGGGGATAAGTTTATCGTATGTGCGGGTGGGCACGCGCGGCGGTTCCCCTTCCCCGGCAGCGAGTATGCGCTTACTCACAGCGACGTGTGGTCGCTCAAGAGGCTGCCCGCATCCCCGGCAATCGTGGGAGGGGCGGCCACCGGCTGCCAGCTTGCCTCGGTGTTCGCGGCTTTCGGGTCGCGGGTGTGGCTGCTCGACGTTGCGTCACGCCTGCTGGGAGCCGAGGACGAGCTTGTATCACAGGAGATGGCGGATGCCTTCGGGCGGCGGGGCATCGAGGTCATAACCGGCATAGGCGGGGTGGAGCGTATAGAAAAGGCTGGTGAGGCGTTGCGCCTCTTTTACGCCCCCGAGGGACTGACAGAGACGCTCGATGTGGAGGCGGTGGTGCTGGCCGTCGGTTGGCACGGCAACCTCGAGAGCCTCAACCTGCCCACCGCCGGTGTTGCGAGCGAGCGCGGCTACATCACAGTAGATGACACGTTGCGGACAAGCGCCCCGCACATCTTCGCGGCGGGCGACATCACCGGGCGGATGATGCTCGTGCAAAGCGGCATAGGCGAAGGAGCAGTCGCCGCCGAGAACGCCGTGTTGGGCGCCGAGCGCACTTACTTGCATCACATCGTGCCGCACGGCGGCTTCACCGACCCTGAGTACGGCAGCGTGGGCCTCACCGAGAGCCAGGCCCGCTCGCAGGGCGGGTGCGCGGTGGCGGTCGTGCCATACGCCGACCTGGACCGGGCGGTGATTGACGTGCGCACCGAGGGCTTGTGCAAGCTGGTCGTCTCCACGAATACGCGGACTGTGCTGGGAGCGCACGTCGTGGGCGAGCAGGCGGTAGAGGTGGTACAGATAGTGGCGGCGGTAATGTCGGCGGAGATGAGGGTAGAGCAGTTGGCCGCGCTTGAGATTTCATACCCCACCTTCACGGCCGTCGTGGGCCTTGCCGCCCGGCAACTAGTCCGCGAGATGGACGCGAGGCCGCCCACTCCGGCGTGGAGCAGTCTGGGCAGGGGCGCGAGCGAGTGGGAGCGGAGCGAAGTCTAGGCGTTAGAGGTCATACGCAAATGAATAGTGAAGAGAAGGCAACAATCGAGGATAACTCCCGACCGGCACCCATTCGTGACTGGATACTGCCGCTTGCTAGAGCGGGCTGGATAGCGGCCACTCTGCTCACACTCGGGCTGGATGTTATCGGCATTCCGTTTGCCTACGCCAAGCAGGTAGCCATTTGCATCAGCCCCGCGTGCGACCCCGATGCCCTCACGCCCGACAAGGTGCAGGCGCTGCAATCCGCCGGCCTCTCCGCCGGGTTCTGGGCCAGTTACGAGACTGCAATTAGCGTGGTTACGACGCTGGTGTACGTCAGCGTGGCCGCCGTTATCTTCTTGCGCAAATCGCCTACGACGGCAAGTTCAACTACCGGCGCGTATCAGACCCAGCGCATGGCTCTCTTCACCGCCTTCATGCTCGTGACGTTTGGAGGGGCGGCGTTCACCGGCACCATGCAGGCGATACCCGACTTCCACCCAGGCATGCGGCTGCCCGTGTACCTGTTAGATGTGGCCGGCCAGGTGAGCTTCTATACCTTCTTCTGCCTCTTCCCGAACGGGCGGTTCGTGCCACGCTGGACACGCTGGGTATGTCTGATCTGGGCGGTAGTCTGGCTCATGAGGTTATTCCCGGCCCTCGATGCAATCGCCCACGACCTGACGGACGGGCTGCCTTTCCTAGCTTTTCTCGCCACTCTGGTGGTCGCACAGGTGTACCGTTATCGGCGCGTATCCGACCCGGTGCAGCGCCAGCAGACCAAGTGGGTGGTGTTCGGATTCAGCCTGGGCCTGGTCGGCTTCGCGAGCGTGCTTGTGATCGGCAATACCCTGCTCTATAACCTCCAGTCTGACCCGGTCGTCGAGTTGGTGGGCGGCACATTTATCTACATCTTTTTGCTCATCATCCCCATTTCGATAGGCGTCGCGATCCTGCGCTCCCGTCTGTACGATATAGACGTCATCATCAACAGGGCGCTGGTGTACGGTTCTCTCACCGGCATGCTCGCCCTGGTCTACTTGGGGAGCGTGGTGTTGCTGCAAGGCTCTCTCGCGGGTGTCACGGGCCAGGGGCATAACGACCTGGCGATTGTCGTTTCCACGCTGGCGATAGCCGCTCTGTTCATGCCGTTACGTCGCCGCATTCAATCGGTCATTGACCGCCGTTTCTACCGCAGAAAGTACGATGCAACCCGCACGCTTGCGAATTTTAGCCAGGCGGTCCGTGATGAGGTGGA
>JBBSGN010000077.1:0-8570 GCA_038254085.1 Chloroflexia bacterium
ACTATTGCTCGATGTCTTGCCTAACCAGATTATGCTCACCCTTCGTTATGATCCACTCGGATGATATAGTTTACAGCCCAATTCGCAATCAGCCTGTAGTTGTATTTCTCGGCCAGGTGATCAGAACCGTAGGGGCGGTTCGCGAACCGCCCCTACGGTATGGTCTTCGGGATGTGCGCCGGACGCCTATTCCCCGCCAAGCTCGCTCAGGCGCTTCATAGCCTCCTGGGAAGTCATTTCGCCGCGCTCCAGCGACTGGAGTATCTCTAGCTCGGCCTGCTGGCGGGCTGCGTAGCCTTCGGATTCGGTAATGTCGCCCGAATTAGTATCAGGGGTTTCGCTTTCCGATACCCGGGCCGCTTCGGGCTGGCCCTCTCCTGCCGAGCGGGATAGGTCCATCGTGGGCGCGCCGGCACTGGAGGTCTCGCCGTTGCCTGGCCGACCCGGACGAATAGTGATGTCACCGCTCACGCTGCCGATGCGGGCCGCCGTGCCGCCCCCGTTGATAGTCAGGCTGGTGTTGCGCCTGCCGCCCGCACCATACGAGACCTTGTCGCGTGGGAAGCCGCAGGTTATATCCCCACTCAGTGTGCTTATCTCAGCCGATACGCGAGCATCGGAAGGTAGGAGAACGGTCAGGTCGCCGCTCACAGTCTTTACTTCAAGCTCGCGCTCCGGCAGCCGCCTCAGATCAAGGGTTATGTCACCGGACGCGGTATGCACGCTCACCTCCTGCAAGCTGGCCGAGTTGGCCTTTACGTCGCCGGACGCGGTATGCACGCCCAGTTTGCCCGTCACTCCATCTATGCTGATATCCCCGCTGGCGCTGGTGGCTAACACGTTACCCGCCACATTAGCCAGTTTTACGTCGCCCGAAGTAGACTGGACATAAAGGGTCCCCTCTACATTTTGTAGAGATAGGTCGCCGCTGCTGGTACGCAGGGTGACGTCGCAGTTGTGCGGCGCCTTGATAAAGTAGTCCCTGCCGCCGGTCCATCTCCCCAGATCTATGTTTATATTGCCTATGCCTCGCCCCAGGCGGCGCACACTGCGCTCGACCTTGCGCTCCACTTTGGCGGCCACTCTTTCAAGACCTATATCCAACCCTTCAAGCTCGCCGGGGAGTTGGTCGAGGAAGTTGACCAGCTTGAAGCTGCCTGGCTGGTTGCGAACGGTCACTTGCGAGCCTACCTGCTCGATGTCAAACATCTGGCCCGCCTCTGGCACCGATACCTCGATCTCCGGGCGGTCCCAGCCCTCTACATGCGCATCACCCGTCGCCTGTTCGAGTACCAACCGTGGGGTCTCGGTGAAGTCCGACGTGGAAATGGTCCGTGTGTATCCTTTATTTTCTGCCATCGTTTTGTACCTCCTTGATATTGTTGGGTTGAAATTGTTTGGTTCCTCGTATCCGGAGTTTGATTTCCGGGCTACATCCAGGGCCGCAGCGCGCTCGCCAGGGTATAGCGGTCCACAATCGCCCCCAACGTCTGGCGCTGGCGGTCCTGCGGTCTGTAATTGGCTATAGACGACTGACTATCTTCGGGTGCGGTCACCGGCACGCTGACCATCTGCACCAGGAACCAGCGCCTCACTCGCCGCGTGTTGAAGTGGACCGACAACCGAGAGCGATGCGCGCCCTTGAGGGCAGGCTCTTCGACCATCAGTGCCGGGGTAATAAGGGTAGACGCCATTTTGCTTTCTCCTTTCCTTTCCGTTTGTTAAATCTAACCATTGAGTTTCTTCAGCGCGTCAGCGGCGCTTATCTTGCCGCTGGCGAGGTCGTCCAATATCTCTTGCCGCTTTTCGGCGCTCAACCTGGTCGGGGCCGAGGGTGCGGGGTGGTGGGGCGCCGGCGGCGCGGTCGGGGCCATGGGCTGCTGCCAACCGGCCTGGGGCTTGATAGCCTGCGCCTGGTAGAACTCGAATTGGTCCACCTCGCTCAGATCGCTGTCGTCAACGTCGTAACCCATAGCCCTCACGACTTCGTTGAGGCGGGCCACTACCGTTGGGTACGAGACGCCCAGCTCTACCTCCACGTCCTTGATCTTGCCCCGGCACTTGATAAAGGTCTCCACGAACTGTACCTGCTCAGGGGTGAGCGCCTGCAACCTCCCCAGCGCGAAGGCCCCCTCGATGCCGGTCCCGCACTGCTCACATTGCAGCCGCGTAACCGTAAGAGCGTTATCACATACGGGGCACTTTCCCACCAATGGGTTCATTCTCTTTACCTCCTAATCAAGAAAATCAATTGTTTCACGAATAAAATCAACTTCTGCCAATATGATATCACAGCTGTTGCAGTTTGTCAATAGGTAGATTGATTTTTGGTACATCAATATTAATAAAATCAATATGTAGAGCGAGAATCGTTAGGTTTCCCTTTGGCTCAGATATAAAAGGGCAAAGTAAAGTGAGGGCAGCCCAAGCTGGAGTGTGTCGTTTTGAGCCTGAATCAGGCGAAGCCCAAGGATCCGAAGAATCTCGCTCCTAGCGTACAAGGCTGGAGTAGTTTGACTAGCAAACATCTTGGTGGTAGACTGGTCTTATAGGGAAGACGCGACAGGCGCTATGGCCTGGTAAATGCTATAAGATTCAGGTGGAGAACCCGGGGAATCGAAAAGTAACCGCGACCCAGTACGGAATTAAGGTCAAACAGATACTAAAAGGGGATTGCGTACCGGCAATTTCTGATATAAGATAGGTAAACAAATAGCGACAGTATAGTAACATGAACCATAAAGACGAGTGGCAGTCCGGTAAGGACCGCCTCAGAGCTTCCAAGCTATCATCGGAGCGACAAATTATGCCATTTCCATCCAGGTTGCCGGTAATCGGCATGTCAACCATAGACGACCACGACGCGGCGGGCCAACACGCCCCGCGCTTCAGCCTCAACCAGAGCTACGTCAAAGCGGTCGAGGCGGCGGGCGGCGTGCCTCTGCTCATCCCGCAAGTCGAGGACACCGAGGCGCTGCGCCGTCTATACGAGATGCTGGATGGAGTCCTCCTCCCCGGTGGACTCGATATTCACCCCAAACACTACAACCAGGAGCCACACCCCGCCCTCGATCCCACCGACATCGGTATGGATAGCATCGAGACCACCATCCTCTCCTGGGCGCTGGAGGACGACCTCCCTGTGCTGGGCATCTGTCGCGGCGAGCAAGTGCTCAACGTGGTCATGGGCGGCACCCTCATCCAGGACATCTACACGCAGTACCCCACCACCCTCGACCACCGCGAATCGTTCAAGCGCAAGATACGCGACTATTTGGCCCACGATATAGCTATCGCGCAAGGCTCGCGGCTGCGCGAGCTTGTCGCCGAGGACCGCGTGTGGGTCAACACCGCCCACCATCAGGCCATAGACGAGGTTGCCCCCGGCCTGGTCGCCACCGCCTGGTCGCCCGATGGATTGGTAGAAGCGGTGGAGAGCCAGGACCGTCGCTTCGTGATGGCCGTACAGTGCCACCCGGAAGAGCTATGGCGCAAGCACACCTGGGCGCGCCGCCTCTTCAAGCTCTTCGTAGACAACGCCGCCCAAACCGAGCGACCGACCCACCACGAGGTCACGTCACTCAGGGCAATAGGCGCTGCCGGGGCTTAAACCCCCATTTCTAAAAGATACAAACACAAACACCAAAACCGTCGGGGGCGGTTTTGGTGTTTGTGTTTGTATCTTTTATACTTGCTCTATGCAAAATAGAGCGGCAACACTAATAATCCATTCGGCAGCCGAGCTTGTCACCTGCCGCGCACCCGGCAATATCCCTGGTCCGCGCAAAGGGGCCGCACAAAACGAAGCGGGCATAATACCCAGGGGCGCGGTAGCCATACTGGATGACCGTATCCTAGATGTCGGCGAGAGCAACGATATTATCCATCGCTACAGGGGTGACGACACCAGGCTCATAGACGCCACTGGCAAGACGGTCACACCGGGGCTGGTGGACGCACACACGCACCTCGTGTGGGCAGGTTGGCGCGACGAGGAGTACGAGCTTCGTCTGAAAGGCGCCACCTACCTGGAGATCATGGAGGCGGGTGGGGGCATCATGTCCACCGTGCTAGCTACCCGCCTGGCAAGCGAGGCCGAGCTTCAACAGCTTACTAAAGCCAGGTTGGCGCGTATGCTCGCGCACGGCACCACCACCGTCGAGGTCAAGAGCGGCTACGGCCTGTCTATAGAGGACGAGCTAAAGAGCCTGCGCACGGTACGCGACCTCAATATCGAGCTACAGGCGGCAGGCACAGGCCCGCGCATCGCCCCCACATTCCTCGGCGCGCACGCCGTCCCCGCCGAATACGCCGGCGACCAGGAAGGTTACGTCAACCTGGTCATAGACAAAATGCTGCCCGCCGTAGTCGCCGAGGGGTTGGCCGAGTGGTGCGACGTCTTCTGTGATGTGGGGGCTTTCACAGCCGACCAGACCCGGCGCATACTGGCTGCGGCCAAAGCTTTGGGCATGGGTGCGCGCCTGCATGCCAACGAGTTCGCCAGGGTAGGCGCGATACAGGTCGCCGCCGAGATGGGCGCGATCTCAGCCGATCACCTGCTGGTGTTGGAACCGGAAGACATCGAGACGCTGAAGGAAGCGGGCACAATCGCCGTATTGCTCCCCGGCACGCCGCTCGGCCTGGGGCTTGGTCACTACGCCCCGGCCAGGACGCTGATAGAAGCGGGCGTGCCCGTCGCTCTCGCCACAGACTGCAACCCCGGCACCTGCCCATGCGAGAACCTGGCGCTGATGATTTCCCTCGCCTGTTCCCAAATGAAGATGACCCCCACAGAGGCAATAGTAGCGGCCACCATCAACAGCGCCTACGCCCTCAATCGCAGCGATCTGCTGGGTAGCCTTGAGCCGGGCAAGCTGGCCGACATAGTGATCTGGAACGCGCCCAATCACCGGCACTTGGCTTATCATTTTGGCGTGAACCTGGTGGAAGATGTGTTCGTAGGAGGGAGACCAGTGGACGGCGGGCGATGGGCGGCAGACGATGAGTGAAGCGCCTTCCGATGCGAGCATAGCCGAACAGAATGAGCGCGTTGCCAATGTCCACCTATCCGGCGAATTCCTGGACGCCCTTGTAGCCGAGTTAGATAGCGACGGCATAGTTGGCATTGTGCTGGGCGGCAGCTACGCTCGTGGTGAGGCAACCAGATATAGCGATGTAGACATTGCTTGCTTCGTAAAAGACGACGAGCGCTTGCAACCAAAGAAATTTTCTTATCGCGACGGTCGCCTGGTAAGCGTCGGGACGAAGAGCATTGCCGGTGCGCGAGCCGACATGGAGAAGCCGAATACGGCCATTTGGACAATCCCAGGCATATCTCAGTGCCGCGTGCTGCTCGACAAGGACGGGTCCGTCAGCAAGCTTTTAGAAGACCTCCATGCCTTTACGTGGCAACCGCTACAGGCAGCCGCCGATAGCTACGCCAGCTTCAGCGTAATGCTGCTTGCCGAGACGGTACATAAGGTCGTCAACGAAATCGTGAAGGGTGACTATCTGGCCGTCTCCTATGCGACCGCAAAGCTCTTTTCCGGGCTGACGGAAGCTGTGGCGGTGCAGCGCGGGGTATTGGTGAAGTCCGACAACACCTACTACCGGCAGGCGCAAGAGTCCGCCGGGTTAGACTCTGACTGGACGTGTTACCACCGGCTGGTGGCAGGAGTGGATGGGGAGTCTGCGGGGTCGAAGTCCGTCAGGGGGCGCGGTGTTGCAGTTCTGCGCCTGTACCGGGAAACGGTCGAGTTGCTGAGCTCTGCTATGGCTCCCGAACATCTCGAAATTGCCTGGCAAGCGGCACGGTTGCTTGACGAAGCTGGTCTCTAACGAGCACTCAGAGTAAACGCCGGTCTCACCGTCCCCACCACATCGCCGGGGCGGTTCCGCACCTCTTCCATCCAATAGGTCTCTAGCTTGTTGAGGGCATCCTCGTTGATCATGCCTGCCTGCCGCAAGCCCTCTATCACCGACGGATTGCGGGCGCGGCCCTGCGCGTCCCCGTCCAGCAGCTTGAGCGCGAAGCCGACCGCAGGCTCATCCGGTGTTGCAAGGCGGGCGGCGCAGTAGACCCCCTCGGCTCCGGCTTTGGCGATCAGCGTGCCGGCGGTGGCGCGCATCAGGTCGGTGTCTATGCGTGCCTGGCGCGCGGCTACCATTTCAGGGTATGCGGTCATGGCGCGGTCTATCCTAGCTGCGGCGCTATGGCGCGGCTCGGGCCAAAAGTCGGGTTGGGTCAGGCGGGCGAACGACATCGCCATGCGGTGAACCGAGACGCCGAAGGTGCAGACGCTGCAACCGTCCACGCCCACTGCTACTTCATCCGGCTGCAACCCTGCGAACTCTGCCACCACCTGACGCATAATCACCTGCGCAGGGTGGAGCGGACTTTCGTAGCCGCCCACCGGCCAGCCATTGAACTTCGCCAGTGCCAGCATCCCCGCGTGCTTGCCTGAGCAGTTGTTATGCAGCACGGAAGGCGCGCCTCCACTCTCTTCCAGCTTCAGGGCAGCCGCCTTGTCATACGGCGTGTGTACCCCGCAGGCCAGCGCGTCCGGGCCAAGCCCTATCTTGTCGAGGATACTCATCACCGTCTCGACGTGTATGTCCTCGCCACCGTGCGAACCGCAAATAACCGCTATCTCCGCGTCCGTGAGGCCAAAATAATCGGCCCCGCCGCTCTCGACCAGAGGCACGGCCTGGATCGGCTTGGAGGATGAACGGTAATAGGTCACTATGCCGGGGTTGCCCGCCCAGGCGAGCAAGTTCCCCTCCGCGTCGGACACGGCTATCACCCCATAATGATTCGACTCGACAATAGGCCCTCTCGTCACCTCCACCAGCACGGCGGGGTTGCGCTCAGGGTTATGCTTGGAGTCAGGGATCATGGGGTCTCCTTTGTGGTTGGTAGTCGGTCGTCGGTAGTCGGTGGTCGGTGGTTGGTAATCGGTCGTCGGTCGTCGGTAGTTGCATCTCACTCGACCTTCGCACTCATGCTTATCCCATCGCGTATGGGGATTATACTGCTCACCAGCCTGGGATGCTCCATAATGGCCTGGTTGAAGGCGGCGATACCCTGGGTCGAGGGGCTGTAGGCGGTGGGGTTCAGCACCTGGCCGGAGCGCAGAGCGTTATCCGAGAGCAGCACGCCGCCGGGCCGCATTCGCCTGATGCACAGGTCGAGCAGGTCAAGAGAGGTGCTGGGGCGGTCAAACTGGGTCAGTATGTCCAGGAAGATCAGGTCAAAACTCTCCTCCATGCCGCGCATGAGGGTGAGGGCGTCGCCCTGCCGCACGGCGCATACACCGGCAAGCCCCGCCTGACGAAAGTACGCCTCGGCCATGGCGGCCCTTCCCGCGTCCTTCTCGATAGTCACTACCCGCCCATCTGCTCGCTGCGCCGCCATCGCCAGCCACATCGCCGAGTAGCCAATCGCCGTGCCTACCTCCAATATATCCTTCGCCTTTACCGCGAGCGCCAGCGTGTACAGAAAATGCCCGCCGAACGGCCCGATGCTACCCACGTTCTCCCGCTCGGCGTGCGCCTCCATGTCGGCCAGCACGCCCTGTTGGGTAGGGAGCAGGTTATACATATAGTCTTCAAGCTTCTGGTCGGTAACACCGAAATGCTTCATAGTCGCCTCTGGTAGTCGGTCGTCCGTCGTCCGTCGTCGGTCATCCGCTCTACGCCCTAAGCCTCGGCAGTATCTCCTCCGCGCTGTCGGGGAAGTGCGACGTATAGGCCCTTAGCAGGCCGTAGCACCCTGCCAGCATCATATCGCCGTGCGGTACGGCCAGGTAGATGGGCCAGGGCGCATCTATGCCATCAAGCATACCGCGCCGAGGCCCCGTGACCGCGCAAAGGGTGACGTTGGCGGGTACGTCGTCACCGGGCGCTTCCGCCGAGAGGGTCAAAGCGCCATGCCCGCTATCATCAAATATCTCCTGGTTGGACAAAGCGCCCGAGCAGAGACGCTGCAAGAGGCGTACCAGCTTTGGCCCGTCCAACAGCCCCGTGTGATGCTCGAACAGAGCGCGGATGCGCCCGCCGACGATGTGAAACGCCAGCGTGTGGAAATTACCTACGTTGGCGAACAGCGCGTTGCCCTCAGAGGCGCGTGCCACCACCGGATCGCCCAGCGCACCGAGTAACGCAGCCGGCCCGGTGTCCATCAGCAGCAACGGTAATCCCGCATGGTCGCTCTCCCTTACCGTGTGGGCAATCGCCAGGAGCCGCGTCAAGTCGGGATGCAGTTCGTCAGCAGGCGAAGCGAAGGCGGCCAGGGCGCGCTCTACAGGCTCGCCGCCCCATTTGTCCATCTGGCGGGATATGTAGTCGAAGCGGAAGCGGCGGTCGCTATAGCCCGGTGGGGCTGCCCCATGGTCGAACGCAGCCACCGCCAGCGCGTCATAATCGGCAGGCTCCTGGAAGTTCGTCAGCGCGTCGTCAATGGCGGGCAGGTTCACGTCCTCCATCTTGATGAAACTGGCATTATCGGGACCGAGCCGTTCCCACACAGCTCTTATCTCGCTCTCGTCCACCACGCGCACGCCCATCGCGTC